>NZ_JBSQYM010000008.1:0-63230 GCF_055140805.1 Orenia sp. | reverse complement strand
TATGTGGATATTTAATAATAATATATTTAATTCAAAATCAGATAATAAATAATTATATTTTTTATATATGGGATTTTGTATTTTTAATAACAGCAATAATTTTAATATCTTCTTACATAATATTCAAAATAGGTTATCTAAAAAAGTTATAAAGACGAATTCCCTCTAAACCAAAGAAAGATTGTAGAGAGAATTCGTCTTTTACTCTTTGTTATTCAGATATCATATTAATTTGAATTATAAAATTTTATAATTCAATAGCATCGCTCATATCAATTTGAATATCATAAAAGGTATTTTACACCTGAATATTGATCTAGCCAAGCTAAATTATTTACTAAATCTCCTAACTTGTTCAAAAAGCTTTTGTCTATATCGAATAAGTCTAGGTCATTATATTCAAAATCATATCTATAAATGGATAGTGATTTCTAATTATAACGTCTTGTACTAGTAGAAAAACTGATACAACAATAAATATTGTGACACCTTTCAGATTTCATCCCTAACCTCTCTATAAATCTAGAGTGCAAGACTCTTCGTGCAAAATTGAATTTTCCTACCTTAGGAGAAAGGGAGTCAGAGCAAAAACAAGTAACTAATTCCCTCTCCTTAGATAAGGAGAGGGGTAGGGTGAGGTCTGAGGTTTTGAATTTAATTAACACAACGCATAATTCTAATATTTTGACATTACTAGATTTTTCTCCTCTTACGCAAGCCGATACTCTATACAATTACCAATAAATGTTAAATATTTTAGTTTGTGTCAAAAAAGATTTCAATCTATATCTTTTATGAAAATCATTAGCTTAATTTATATAGATTCATAGCAAATTTTTTTGTTTTATCCTTAAATTCTAAATCAACTTAATCATTCCCATATAATAATACATCATCTTATTATTTTTCTTCTTTACTAACAACTTATCACTAATTATTCATTATTATCTGCCTTTAAAATAGCTACATTATAAGCTTCCACATCAATTTTAATCTTTCCATCTTCTACTTGATAGTCTCGCTTAGCTAGTAGTTCTATAAAAGTAGTTGTATCTATATTTAAATCTTCCAATTCAAACTCTAACTTAGCACTTAAATTACTATTATTAAAGATAACTAATAACTGATTATCTTCTTTTTTACGAGTGAAGGCATAGATATTATTGATTGCATCCTTCTTGATTAAAGTAAAATCACCAGTCCTCAAAGCTATATTATCCTTGCGAATAGCAATTAAGCTCTTATACCATTCAAACATATCTCTGTCCTGTCTTTCTTCATCCCAAATCATTGTTCGTCTACAATCGGGATCACCGCCACCTTCCATAGCTACTTCATCACCATAGTAAATCATTGGAGCACCGAGATAGGTCATTTGGAATGCTACTGCTAATTTTTGACGGGTCTTATCTCCATGTGAAATTGTTAAGACTCGTCCCGTATCATGACTATCTACTAAATTTAATGATGCTACTTGAGCAGGTATCTTATATAATGTTCTAACTTTAGATAATCTATCTTCAAAAGTATTGACATTAATCTTTCTTCTAGAGAAGAAATCCCAAACAGCCATGGCAAAGAGATAGTTCATCACACCATCAAATTCCTCTCCATTTAGCCAAGGAGTGGCATCATTCCACACCTCTCCTACTATATAAGCTTCAGGATTTGCTTCTTTTACTACCTTTCTAAACTCTCTCCAGAAATAATGATCAACTTCATCAGCAACATCTAATCTCCATCCATCTATCCCAATATCCTCAATCCAATACCTAGCTACTTCTAATAGATAATCCCTTACCTCTGAATTGGCAGTCTTTAATTTAGGCATCGTCCAAACACCATTAGCGAAAGTCTCATAATTAGGGTAGATAATTTTAGCTAATTCATCAACTTCAGTTGCTCTCTTCCAGAGCTGATGGCCATCTAGCTTGGATATGTCTTCACCATTATTGCGCTGTTTTATAAGATAATCTATCAAAGAAAGAACATACTCTTTATCCACTCTACTTTCCACTTCTAATTCAATAATTATCTTCTCTTTTAAATCAACTACCTCCAATGAATCTGCTTTGAGCAACTTTTCTATAACCTTATTTATCATCCCTCGAGTTGAACTAGGTGCTTTTTTGACAGGAAAGTTATCAATATAATACCAATCTTTATACTTGGACGCCTCACCCTTCTCTAGTATATCTTGAAAAGCAAAGAATTCATTACTAGTATGATTAAATACTCCATCAAAGATAATCTTGATTTCTCGTTGATGGGCCTGATTAACCAACTCTTTGCAGGTATCTATATCACCAAACTCTGGATCAATCCCCATATAATCAATAATATTATATTTATGGTTAGTAGAAGATTTAAAAACAGGAGTCAAATAAATTGCTGTAATACCTAACTCCTCTAAGTAATCCAACTTCTCAATAATCCCTACCAAATCTCCTCCATAGAAGGAATGCCACTGTGGTCTCTCATTCCAGTCTGTCAAGTTATCAGGGCTAATAGAATGGTCTCCATTACAGAACCTATCAGGAAATATCTGATAAAAAACAGCATCTTTGACCCATTGTGGTGTATCAAAGTAATCCTTTTCACAAATATATGTATATTGAAAACATCCATTATAATCAATTACATCTTTGGCAAAACCATAATTAGAATAATAAAGCTGTTCTGCCCCATCATCTAATAAGAAATAATATTTAAATCTTTTTTTAGAAAATTGCATCTCTACTCTAAAGTAATCGAAAAATTCATCTGAACTATACTTGTCCAATTCAAGAGTAAAGCGGGGTAAATTATTATCCCAATCTCTAAACCTCTCATCATAAATGACATGTACTTTCTCTAAATCTCCTCTTTTTGCTCTTAACTGTATAAATAATTTATCCTCACCTATTGGATAAGCATAGTTTCCATAAGGTTGATGATAAATCGCTTCCTTTAACATAATCAAGCCCCCTTCCACTCTTGGAAACCCTTCCAAGAGAGAAATAATCCATCTTCCCAATAAAATTTAATATTTAAAATAGATGTATTTTACTCTATTTATTCTCTGTAGTCTTTAAATAATCCTGCAAAAAATAAAAATGGCTCCCCGAGCAGGACTCGAACCTGCGACTCGATGGTTAACAGCCATCTGCTCTACCAACTGAGCTATCGGGGAACGCTAAAGAATCACTTTCTTTATCTGATACCTTAATTATAGAACAACCTCTCACTTCTGTCAAATCATAAATTATAGCACCAAAACATAATCTTACAAATTAATTTTCTAACCACACAATACTTTTATTAACTTCAACTTATAGGTATGTGAATTCAAAATGAAACTCAATGGGTATATTACAATACTTTCGTGTCGGGAACCAGGAATCTGGAATCAGTATAGTTTACAGATTCCTGATAACTGATTCCAGATTCCTAACAATGTCTTAATATCTATCTGAAGCGTCATAGTTAAATTTTAATCCTAGATTCACGAACCTATACCTCTTCACCTTGACTTTTTAACTCTAGATATCTATCATAAGCCTTTTTTATCTTCAAGAAATCTTTCCATACAGGTACTTTCTTCTTTTCATCTCTTAATAATGCGGCAGGGTGAAAGGTTGGTAGAAAATAATATCCCTTAGCCTCAAACCATCTTCCCCTCATCCTAGTTATACTTCCCTTTGGATCTAACAGTCCACGTAATGCAGTTGATCCTAATGGAACTATAACCTTAGGATTAACTAATTTGATTTCCTGAGCTAAGATCCATAAACAACTCTTCATCTCATTAGTTGTTGGTTGGCGATTTCCAGGTGGACGACACTTGACTATGTTACTAATATAGATATCATCACGTTCAATCTCAGCAGCATCTAATATCTTATTTAAAAGTTGCCCTGCTTTACCAACAAAAGGAATTCCTTCTCTATCCTCATCTGCACCAGGTCCTTCTCCTACTAACATCAAACCAGCATTAGGGTTTCCACTACCAAAGACAACCTGTGTAGCTTTATCACATAAAGAACAGCGTTGACATTTAGTAGCTATATCCCTCAATTCATCTAATGATCCAAACCTACTCTCACCTTTATCATTAAACAGCTCCAATTGTTCCTTGGAATAAAACAGCATCAAACCACCCCTGTATAGCTTAATAATAAAAAACCAGTAGTTCTACTGGTTTTGCTAAGTTTTATATTCTCTTAATCAGACTAAAAAGTTGGGATAAGGTTGTATCAAATTATATAAATTAGCCTTCTTTTCATCTAATTCTTCCACTAAGACTCCCTTCCAATCTAGCCCTTCTTTATTCTCAGTCAATAGATAATCCAAATGCTTGTACAATTGACTAAACTCTTTCTTTTCTAATAGCAATTTTTCCTCATAAAACCATTTACCAATACTTAATAATATATTAATATTCTCCTGATTTAGTTGAAATAGCCTTTTTTCCTTTAATTTAAGCGATCTTTCTAAACGTACCTTCTGTTCTTGATTATTCTTTTTAGTCTTTTGATTTAAATAGACCAAATTTTCAAGTTTCAACTCGACATTAGCAACCTCTTCTTTTAAATTAAAGATGCGATTCTGCAATTGATTACATAATAATAAATTATTAATTACTAAAGTCAATAGATCTTTTATATCAACATTTAATTTATGATCATAATTTAAGATAATTTCTGAATAGTTCTTTACAACCAGACAGCCTAATGAGATAAATATATTCTTGATATCACAATTACTAACCTTAAATTCCTGATATTTATCTATAGCCAAATTTAACATTAGATGAATCAGCCCCCACTTATCAAACTTATTAAACTCAGTTAACTTCGCAAAACAATTAGCCTCAACACTCACGAAATCCCCTGAAACTTCTAACTTAAAAACTAGAACAAATGATTTTCTATTTAAAAAAGGTTTGTAACTAAAAATATAGAATCTATTGATTAAGAAAGTAATAAGTCCTTTCACTAATCAGTTAGAATTTTAGACAGCATTAATTTCTCAGTGCTTGTCCAATTAAATACTTAAGTAAATTAGTCTTATCACATAGAATTATTAGGATAGATTCTGATGTATTATTTATTTAACTTTCTTTCTATACTAAATATAAAGCCTATAAATAATTATTGAAAAATCCCAAAATTATAGATATTTTGAATATCTTGCGAGGTGATGTTATGATTAGAATAAATAATAATCCAATACTAAATAAGTATAACTTAAATAAGGATAAAATGTCAAATTCAATTAAAGAAGATACAGGTCAATATAAGAAGAATTCTTTAACTATCGACGAATTACTGCATAATTTAAAGTTAGAATTAAATAAGGTTAATAAAGCTATTTTAGCAGAATTAATTAAAACTAATCTACCTTTAAAAGAAGACTTCTTTGCTGATATCAGCAAATTCCTTGATAGTTTTAAGGATAGTTCTGAAGCAAACCTTCAAAACAAGATAAAGATTGCTCTGTTATTAAAAAAGTTAAATTTGCCCCTTAATATGAAATTCTTTAACTTATTTCAGGAGAATAATAATTTAAAGGATAATCTATTAAAAGAATTAATAAATTGGAGTAATAAAGATAATTTGCTGGATACTGATACTAAAAATAAAACTAAAAGTTCTCAAAAAATTACTAATTTACTCAAAAAATTTAATCTAGAAGATAACACTAAAAATAAAGAGATTTTAAAATCAATGTTAAAGTTTGGAGTAAAACTAAATCAGGAGAACTTTACTAGTATCTCTAAAGAAGTTGCTAACTATAAATCTGATCAAATAGATGTTACAATACTACTTAAAAAACTCCAATTACCTACTAATAATCAAGCTTTAAAGGAGTTGTTCTCTCAATTAAAACTTACAGACTCAGATAATCTGAATACATCTATACAAAAATTGCTCTCTACTTTGCTAGCTGATGAGTCCAAATCAGACTCCTTTACTTTAATCTTTCCTAAAATTAAAGAAATAATTGACCAAAACCCAAAGATACTTGTTGAAATCAAGGAAGCTTTATCCAAAAAAGATTTTAATACTTTCAGTAAAAAAATAAACCTTCCTGTTAAAGAGGAAGCTAAGCTTTTAAAACAATTAGTCAAAGAGGAGTTAAGCGAGAAAATTATTACTCCAAATAACTTGACTCCAGAGAACTTAAAAGATTCTTTAACAACTATTAACTCTAATAATGATAAAGCAGATAAGCTCTTAAAAGCTTTATTCCATTTCACAGATAGCAATATCTCTGAAGAAATATCACAAAGTAGTGATAAGTTATTAAAACAGTTACTTGTTCATAGAGCAGTTAATTATAATAATGAGCTAACAACCCTTTTCTTGCCCTTCTTGATAGAAGACAATATCAATCTAGCCCAAATTCAGATCAATCAAGAGGGTAAACGAGGTTCTTCAGAGAGTAATGATCTAAATTTATCCTTTGCAGTCAGAACTGCCAAACTTGGTGATGTAGAAATCAAACTTAAGATTAAAGGCAAACAGATTAATGGATTACTAAATACTGATAATCCTAAAACTTTAAAGTTATTGCAAGAGAACTTAAATAAATTGAGGTTAAATCTAACCAATAGTAAGTATCAAGTAAATTATCTTGACTGTAAGCTATCAGAAGTAGCAGAAACTACATCTAAAGAAGAAGATATCAAGATGACCAATGTAGATTTTAAAATTTGATTGATTGAAGTAATTAAGCTTTAATCTTGAAAGTAGGTGGATTAAATTGAAGAAAAAAGATAAAGAAGAATTGCACGAAGAGGCTGTTGCTTTAAAATATAATCACGAAGAAGACTTTGCACCAATTATCATTGCTAAAGGACAGGGAGAGTTAGCTGAAGAGATTATCAGAAAGGCTAAAGAGTGTGAAATCCCTATCAAAGAAGATAGGGATTTAGTACAAGTACTACTACAACTACAATTAGGAGAAGAGATACCTGAACAACTCTACACTGTGGTAGCAGAAATTTTAGGCTTTATCTATAGCTTAGAAGAGTTAGCTTAAGCCTTCATTCTTATCAAGGTTATGATAATAATTGCAGTACTCCTTCACAGAACACTCCAAGCACTTAGGTCGCCTTGCCTTACAGATATTTCTTCCATGAAATATCAACCAATGATGGGCAGGTGACCATAATTTTTGAGGAATAACCTCCATTAGGTCTTCTTCAGTCTCTCGTACATTTTCACTATCAGCTAAGCCAATCCGATTTGAAACTCGAAAGACATGGGTATCAACGGCAATAGCATCCTTGCCAAAAATGATACTTGTTACTACATTGGCTGTCTTACGCCCTACCCCTGGTAACTTCATTAACTCTTTTCTCTCTTGAGGTACTTGACCACCATACTCATCTATTAGTATCTGACAAGCCTTCACAATATACTTGCTCTTATTTCTATATAAGCCTATCCCTTTAATATGTTCTTCTAATTCCTCTGGCTCTAAAGAGGCAAAGTCTTCTGGACCTTTGAACTTCTTAAATAAATCTTTAGTAACATTATTTACCTGCTTATCGGTAGTCTGGGCTGACATAATTACAGCTATTAATAGCTCAAAGGGATTACTATAATTTAATACTGTTTGTGGCTTGTCATAAGTATCCTTAAGTATCTTTAATATCTCTTCTGCTTCTTGACTGCTTTTTAAATTTTTCATCATCTTCACTCCTTTATTATTAATTTAACCATTTTAACTAGGATTCCTTCATTAAAAATAACAAGTGATGCCTATATAGTTAGAAGAAAAAATTTTCACTTTTCAATCTACTTAAACATATTATAAAGACGAAAAAAGGAGGGATGAAAATGGGAAATTATCCTGATGATGATAAAAGACCTGTTAGAGATAGAATATACCACTTACATAAGTATAAGGGTACTACTTCTAACGCAGATGACCATAGCCATAATTATGACGCTGTTACAGGTCCTCCTATCTATGAGAATAACACTCACTATCATGGTTATCACTCTACCACTAATGTTGTGGAAAGGCACAGACATAGTTGCCAAGGGAGAACAGGACCAGCAATTCCAAATCTTACTGGGCATACTCATATGCTTGATGGAAAAACAGATTTCACAGATAACCATAGACACAGTTATCAAAGTAAGACTTCCAATCCACTTATAAAGATTAGTGATAAAGAATGAAACTCCACTTTTATTAAATCTGTAACCAATTATTATTTACTCCATATTATAATCTTAAGAAAGGAGGGACACAGATGGGAAACTATCAAAGAGATAGAGAACGTAGAAGAGATCCAGATGATCCTGGATGTCCACGAAGACCAAGAGAAAGAGAAAATGGAAATCCAGACTTTCCTGATTTCCCTGATTTTCCAGATATCCCTAGACCAGAGAGGGGACAACATGTTCACAACTATCGTGGTATGACCTCTTATGACGATAGGCATCGCCACAGATTTGAAGGTCAAACAGGTCAACCTATTCATAATGGAGATACCCATTACCATAACTATCAAGGTGTAACTACTACTGATGATGGGCATCAGCATCAGTATCGTGGCAGAACAGGCCCAGCAATCAGAACTAGACGTGGTCATACCCATCAGCTATCAGGAGAAACCAGCCTCAATAATGGCCATCGCCATGATTATGAAGAAAGAACTTCTCGCCCAATTCCAAAGTGATTTCTGATAAGCCACAGGTTTAAACCTGTGGCTTAATATTATGATAAAAGAGGAAGAAAGGATAAAAAGCGCAAAAAGAAAAGATATTCCACTAAAGATTAATAAAAATAAGGTGAGCAAGATGCTCACCTTATTTTTATTCAAAATCTTAAAATTGATTCATTAAATTTGCCATCTCTAATGCTCCAACAGCTGCTTCCCAACCTTTATTTCCTGCCTTAGTCCCAGCTCTCTCAATAGCCTGTTCAATAGTATCTGTTGTAATAATTCCAAACATCACTGGTAGTCCACTATCTAAGCTGACCTTAGAGATACCTTTAGATGCTTCTGCACAGACATAATCAAAGTGTGGTGTAGCACCTCTAATTACTGCTCCTAAGCAAATAATAGCATCATACTTATTAGTGTTTGCCATTCTTTTAGCCACTAAAGGAACTTCAAAGGCTCCAGGCACCCAAGCAACCTCGATATCCTCTTCATTTACTCCATGTCGTTGTAATGCATCTACTGCCCCACTTAATAATCTACTAGAGATGAATTCATTAAACCTTCCTACTATAATTCCAAATTTAAGTCCTGTTCCTACTAATTTTCCTTCATATGATTTAGCATAATTATTCATTTTTTATTTCTCCCCTTTATTTGCTTATTATATTTATGTTAATAAAGAAACTGATACAATATAGAGATATTGCGACACTTTTAGAAATCTGGAATCAGTAGTCAGGAACCAGTTATAAACACTGGTTCCAGATTCCTGATTTCTGACACGAAAGTATCTCAATATACCCATTAAACACTACTATCTATATCAAAATTCAATTATCAAAACAAATTATTAATAATTATTCTCCAACATATGTCCAAGCTTCTCTTTTTTGGTCTCTAAATAAGCCTTATTAGCACAGTTAGCTTCCATCTGATGAGGTACTCTTTCCAGTATATTCAGTCCATACCCTTCTAATCCCACAATTTTACGAGGATTATTGGTCATTAACCTAATACTACTTAAACCTAAATCAGCCAATATCTGTGCACCAATTCCATAGTCTCTCATATCATCAGCAAAGCCCAATTCACGATTAGCCTCTACAGTATCTCTACCCAAATCTTGCAAGTGATAAGCTCTCAATTTATTGGCTAATCCTATACCTCTCCCTTCTTGGCGCATATATAGGACTATTCCCTCTCCTTCTTCCTCAATTCTTTTTAAAGAAGCTGCCAGCTGATCACGACAATCACAACGCAAGGAGCCAAGAGCATCCCCTGTCAAGCACTCAGAGTGGACTCTAACCAGTACATTCTCTTTACCTTCTACTTCACCTTTGATAATAGCAAGATGGCATTTGTCATCAATATCATTCTCATAACCAATCACCCTAAAGTCGCCAAATTTACTTGGCAGACTTACTTCTGGTAAAGGTCTAATCAATCTATCTTTATTCATTCTATAATTGATCAAATCGGCTATAGTAATTATTTTTAAACTATGCTTTTTGGCAAACTCCATCAGTTCAGGTACTCTAGCCATAGTACCATCATCAGACATTATCTCACAGATGACTCCAGCTGGATAAAGCCCAGCTAAACGGGCTAAATCTACTGCTGCTTCAGTATGACCAGCTCTCCTTAAAACTCCACCATCTTTAGCTCTTAGAGGAAAGATATGTCCAGGACGAGCTAAATCAGTAGGCTCTGTCTTGGAATCAACTACTGCTTGAATAGTCTGTGCTCTTTCAAAGGCAGAGATTCCCGTAGTGGTATCTTTATGGTCAATAGAGACTGTAAAAGCTGTTTCATGACTATCAGTATTATTATCTACCATCTGACTTAATCCTAGTTCCCTTAAACGATCTGCTGTAGTAGGTAAACAGATCAAACCTTTGCCATATGTAGCCATAAAATTGATACTTTCAGGGGTTGCTTTATCAGCAGCCATTAACAGATCCCCTTCATTTTCCCTCTCTTCATCATCTACTACAATTATCATCTTACCTGCTCTAATATCTTCAATCGCTTCTTCTATTTTATTAAATTTCATCCCACTCACCTCTTTTATTTAAATTCAATAACGAATGATGATTAAACAGTGACGAGTAAAAAACTTAATATATAAGTTGAACTAATGTTTTTCTTAAAGAATTAAAAAACCTTTTTTGCAACGAATTAACACGAATCACACTAATCAAAGGCAAAAGAATAAATTAATAGTTTAGAATTTTCTTTGTTTTAAATTCGCGTAAATTAGCTGGATTCGTTGCAAAATAAATTGAATTATTGATTTTTGGTTAATGAAATTCTTTAATTCAATCTATATAGTTAGTGTTAAATATCTGTACTTATTACTTATCCTGTTTACTAGTCACCCATTATCAATAACTGCTTTATAAAATTAAGCCAACAAAAATCCATTATCCTCTAGTAATTTAATATCTATATCTGACTTTTTATTATTCTCTTCTTTAGAATTGAGCATTCTCTCTACATACTTACCAATCATGTCTACTTCAAGATTAACCTTAGCGCCAATCTCCTTTTGACCAAGTAAGGTAACTTGGCTAGTATGGGGGATTAATGAGATGTCAAAACTATCATCACCTAAATTAGCTACCGTTAAACTGACTCCATCGATAGCAATTGATCCCTTATGAATAATGTATTTTAAAATATCATTAGGAGCTTCAATAGTTACCACAATAGCATTATCTTCTCTTCTTTTTGCTTTAATAATGCCTAAACCATCTATATGTCCAGAAACTAGATGCCCACCTAATCTATCACCTAGCCTCAATGCCCTTTCTAGGTTGACCTCTGAAGCTACCTTTAGCTCCCCTAAGCTAGAATGTCTCATCGTCTCAGGCATTACATCTACAGTAAACTCATCTTGCTTAAAAGAAGTTACTGTCAAACAGACACCATTAGTAGCTATACTATCCCCTAATCTCACATCCTCTAATACCTTAGTTGCTTCTATGGTCAACACAATCGACTTACTTCCCCGCTGAATTCTCTTGACCTTTCCTAGCTCTTCAATAATACCAGTAAACATTAGCTCTCCTCCTTTTTAATTAATGTGAGTAGAAAATTTTATGATTTAGGATTTTTAACTGTCAACTGTCAACCGTAAACTGTGCACTATCTGTATTCTGGATAGCCTACTACTAGTATATCCTCTCCCACTAAGCTAACCTCTTTATTAATAATTTTAATTCCATCTCTAATCTGTGATACCCCTTGTCCACTTACAACAGAAATAGCATCACTTCCTCCAATAATCTTAGGAGCAATAAAGTAGTATAATTTATCAACTAATCCTGCTTCTAAAAATGAGGAGCTGACTCGACTTCCACCTTCAACCAATAAACTGCTTATCTCTCTGTCAGCCAAAAAGTCCAATAATAGATTCAAATCTATATTATTCCTTCCTCCAACTTCAATAATCTCTACTCCCTTTTCCATCAGTTCTTGCTTCTTTTTTTCATCACTAGATTTTAGAGTAACAATTATAGTTTTGGCATCAGATTCTTGATTAATGATATCAGCATTTAAAGGAATTCTCAACCTACTATCTAAAACAATTCTAATTGGGTCTTGCCCTCCTTGAGGTAAACGGGTAGTTAAACGTGGATTATCAGCTAAAACTGTTCCTATACCAACTAAAATCCCATCTGCTTTATCCCTTAGTCGGTGGACTAAGTGGCGAGACTCTGTTCCACTGATCCATTTAGAATCACCAGTTTTAGTTGCTATCTTACCATCTAAAGTCATGGCATTCTTTAAGATAACAAAAGGCTTGTTAGCAGTTATATATTTAATAAAGACTTCATTAACTCTTCTAGCTTCATCTTCTAATAAGCCTACTTCAGTCTCAATTCCAGCTTGCTTAAGCAAGTTAATACCTTCTCCTGCCACTTTAGGGTTAGGGTCTTTCATAGCAATTAGTACCCTCTTCACCCCTGCATTAATTAAAGCATTAGCACAGGGGGGAGTCTTACCATAATGAGAACAAGGTTCTAAAGTCACATAAACAGTAGCCCCTTTAGCCTCCTGTCCTACCTTTTTTAAGGCATAGACCTCTGCATGAGCCCCTCCAGCATAATGATGATATCCTTCTCCAATCACCTTCCCATTCTTTACAATCACTGCCCCTACTATAGGATTGGGACTTGTCCTCCCCTCTGCTTGTCGAGCCAGATTTAATGCACGTTGCATATAATCTTTGTCGGTCATAATTTGATTCTCCTTTATGTACTTAAATTAGATTTTAGCTATATTTTAAAATGATTATAAATAGTAATAATCTTTAATATTTTAACCTATAATCATAAAATTCAAATATGTATTTCTATAGAGATAAAGCGACACTTTTTACATTAGTGTATAGTTGATAGTGAATAGTTAGGATCTTAAGGTTTTAAGAAACGTAAGCGGTCTTCGAGTTATAATCTAATACTATTTTAAACTCAAGAATTTTAAATAAATCCAATATTTCTTATATAGTTTTAGCGTGTTTCATTGGGAAAGTAAGCGGTATATTAGATGATTGCTAATTCATAATATAATTATAAAATTTATTTGATTATTCTAATCTTAGTTGTTAAACGTTAGCGTTTTCCCGGTTTTAAAATGATTTTTTGGTTACTTTTTTATCTATGGAGCTTTGAAGGAAGTGTTCTTCTTCCTGAATGATACCTGTGGTAAAAAACGTAACTCGCCGTTTAGGCGAAACCTGAACTAAGATAAAGAAGAGTTTTTGATAAAAACTCAAAGATAAGATATTGCTTAGAAGATAAAATAGAAAAAGTATCCCAATATCCCCATATCATCTTATATTTAAATTATAAAGACACAAATCTATAAACCTAAGAATAATATAAAAATCAAAACATTCAATAACTCAAAAAAAGGTACTCAAAGAATTATTCTCCGAGTACCTTAAAGTCCCTAAAATAAGATCAATCTTATTTTACTATATCACTTCTTCTCTCTTCCAGACTTTGACTGTCGGCTCTGGAATCTCACCAGATCTGCTTGCGCTCGCGGGCTATTACCGCCGGTTAGGAATTACACCTGACCCCGAAGAATTTAACGTTATTAAATTTTATACTTTACAAATAATAATACCATATTATAATAACTAAAGCAACTTAAAATTAGAAACTATGACCTCTTCAATTCTGCTATAGCCTTCGCTCTATTATCAGCACCAAAAACTGCTGAACCAGCTACTAAAACATTTGCTCCTGCTCTAACTACCTCAATTGCTGTAGTATTTGGTTTGATTCCACCATCTACTTGAATATCAATCTTCAAACCTTGCTCTTCAATCATCGCTCTTAACCTCTCAATCTTAGGTAACATCTCTGGAATAAAACTCTGTCCACCAAAGCCAGGATTGACTGTCATTAATAAGACCATATCCAATTCACTTAATACATATTCAATGGCACTTAGTGGAGTAGCGGGATTTAATGCTACTGCTGCCTTGACACCCTTTGCCTTGATATTTTGAACAGTACGATGTAAATGAGGACAAGCCTCAGCATGAACAGTGATGATGTCTGCTCCTGCCTTAGCAAATTCAGAGATATACTGATCAGGGTTCTCAATCATCAAATGAACATCTAAGATCTGTTCTGTTTTGTCTTGAATAGAGTTTAAAACCAAAGGTCCAATGGTAATATTAGGAACAAAATGTCCATCCATCACATCAATATGTAAATATTCTGCTGACTTTACTGTTTCAATCTCTGCTGCCAATTTACTAAAATCTGCTGATAAAATCGATGGTGCAACTTTAATCATAATTATCTCCTCCAATTCTTCTCTTCTGCTTGCTGTATCTCTGCTAAAAATTCTAAATAATTCTCATAGCGATGCTCCGCAATCTTGCCCTGCTCTAAAGCATCCTTAACTCCACACTTTGGTTCATGGCTATGGGAGCAAGGATAAAATTTACAATCATCTAAACTCTCTAAAATTTCAGGAAAGAAGTACTGTAAATCCTCTGAGGCTATCGAGCTAACATCAAGGGAACTAAAGCCTGGAGTATCAGCAACCCAGCCCCCAAAGTCCAAGGGTAATAACTCCACATGGCGAGTAGTATGGCGTCCTCGCTTAATTCTCTGACTGACCTCTCCCATCTTTAGTTCTAAACCTGGTTGAAGGGCATTTAATAAACTAGATTTACCTACCCCAGAAGGTCCTGCAAAGACTGAGACCTTATCTTTAAGGGCTTGTCTTAATTCATCAATCCCTAAATCATCCTCAACACTAGTATAAATCACCTTATATTTAATCGCTTCATAAGGCTTTAGAACTTCCTTAGCCTGCTCTATTCCTGATAAATCTACCTTATTGATACAGATAATAATCTCAAAATCCTCAGCCTCAGCCAAGACCAATAATCTATCTAATAATTTGTAATGTAAATCAGGCTCTCTAATAGCCGAAGTAATCACTACCTGCTCCACATTAGCAATCGGTGGACGGAAGAGATAGTTCTCTCTCTTCTTTCTATTCTCCACCACGCCAGTCTGATCCTCAAAGATAGTAAAGTCAACTATATCGCCAGCTATCACATCTATCTTCTCCTGCTTTAACCTGCCTCTAGCCCTACATTCATAAACATCTTTGCTTTCAAAATCATAAACATAAAAAAAACCTCCAAAAGCCTTTAAAATCCTTCCTTCCTTCATAACCACTCTCCCTTTTTTAGTTGACAGTTGATAGTTGATAATTGACAGTTAAAAATTAAAACCTATAAAAACCTCTATACATTAAGATTTTTAATCAGTTGCTTTTCGAGTTTTTAAACTATCAACTATCAATTGTACACTATCAACTATATCTTACTCTTCACTGCTCTTAAACCTGTTTCTCATAATATAGCTGTCCATCTAAATAAATTTTGATGCTTCCTGGTCCTACAATAATAACATCTTTCATTACAGTATCACCAGCTTGATGGACTTGGTCATAGACTGTTCTTTGACCATTATCATCTTGCACTATAAATTCTACCCTCTTCTCATCACCAGGTGGTATATTAAAACGAATCTTACGATCTTTAATTTCAGAACCTCGTGGGTTACGAATTCCTGTACTGACAATCAACTGAATTGTTGACCCTTCCATCAATTTAGTACCTGTACTAGGCTTTTGAGCAATTACCCTACCTTGGTGATAATCTAAACTCTCTCTCTTTAAGACTTGCCCAAGGATTAATTTCAATTGTCTTAACCTTTCTACAGCCTCTTCCTGACGTAATCCTACTAAGTTAGGAACTTCCACCTCTTGAGGCTCTCCACCTTTGCTAATAACTAAATTGATATTAGTACCTGCTTTAACCTCTATTCCTGGCTGAGGATCTTGAGAGATAATCTGACCTTCAGCAACTTCATTACTATACTCTTCTTTAACTTCTCCTGTTTGAAGATCCAATTTATCGAGTTTAATCTCTGCCTCCCTTAAAGTAATATTAGCTAATTCAGGAACTTTTGACACCTGCGCTCCCTTACTGACTACTACTTCAATTACTCTGGCCTTCTTTACTTTACTATTGGGAGGAATACTTTGAGAAATAATATGATCCTTCTCAATTTCTTGACTATAACTCTCATAATAGACCTTTAAACTCAATCCCTTAGATTTTAAATCCTGACGTGCAACCTCTAAATGCTTACCTACCAAATTTGGTACCTTCACCTCTTCAACATTAACATACTGCATTAACATAAAATAACCAACACCCATAATTACAATAAAGGTAGCCATTAAGATTAATAAAGCTGTTAAAAGGCTACTTCTCTTCTTCTTAGCTGGGACTTTCTCTTTTGAAGTGGGTTCTTTATCTTTCTCCACTACATCCACTCCCCTAAGGTTTTGTTGGACTTCTTCTTTCTTGATTATATTAGTATTATTCTTCTCTTTCTCTTTTTTAATCTCTTTTTGATAATCCTGTTTGGACATAATCATCGTATGCTGATTTGCAATACTCTTAACTTCATTAGTCTGATTAGCAAGCTGTTCCTCAACTTCCTTTAAGTCCCTTAACATCTCTACAACAGAATTATATCTATTCTCTGGTTCTTTAGCTATTGCCTTTAGAATAATCTCTGCTAATTTATCTGGAATACTAGCATTTATCTCTTTAGGACTTACTGGTGCTTCTTCAATATGCTTTAAAGCAATTGAGACATGACTATCTCCAGTAAAAGGTACTTTACCTGTTACTAATTCATAAAGTACAACCCCTAAAGAATAGATATCAGATTTAGTACTAACCTTTCCTCCCTTTGCTTGCTCTGGTGAAAGGTAATGGGCAGAGCCCATAATCGAATCGGTTTGCCCCAGCGTTGCCGAAGTTACAGCTTGAGCAATACCAAAGTCAGTCACTTTGACTCGCCCATCGTCTGTTAAAAGAATATTATGGGGCTTAACATCACAATGAACAATATTATTGCGATGAGCTTTGACTAAAGCATTACAGACCCCAGCTACTATATCAATTGCTTGATCAATCTTAACCCTTTTAACCTCTTTTAAATGTTCTTTTAAATCCTCTCCAGTAATATATTCCATCACTATATAATTAATATCATCCTCTTTACCTATATCAAAGATATTAACTATATTTGGATGGGAAAGGCTTGCTACTGCTTGTGCCTCATGTTTAAAGCGCCTAACAGCAGTTTCATTGTCAGCAAAGTGGGGCTGTAAAATCTTAATAGCCACTTCACGACCTAATAGTTGATCTTTGGCTCGATAGACAATAGCCATACCACCAGTACCGACCTTCTCTACAAGTTCATATCTCGAATTTAAGACTTTACCGATCATCCATGTCACCTCAAAGTTTTAAACTTAATTATTACAATAAATAAGCACTGTAATATTATCATATCCACCCTGTTTATTAGCCATTAATGCCATTTTATCAGCCTTCTTTTGTAGATCTAAATCTTTTGCCAAAATTTCACAAATCTTATCATTAGATAACATATTGGTCAATCCATCAGAACATAATAAAATTAAATCATTGGACTCTAAAGCTAACTCAAATAGATCAACCTCAACCTCTTCTTTAACACCTAAAGCCTTCAGTAATAGGTTCTTTTTTGGATGATTATCTGCTTCTTCTTGACTGATTAGATTACTTCTAAGTAGTTCACCCACATAAGAATGGTCATCGGTCAACTGCTTTAATTCACCATTTCTAAATAGATAGGCTCTACTGTCGCCAATATGTCCAATTATTAATATTCTATCTTTAATAACTCCCATAGTCAAGGTTGTTCCCATCCCTTGAAACTCTTCTTTAGCTAAACCTTCTTGCTGAATTTTTTGATTTACTAATTCTATACACTCTTTGATACTATCTTTTAAAGAATTATGATTAAAATTATACTCTTTTATCCCTTCAACTGCTAAAGAACTGGCTACATTTCCTCCTTGATGTCCACCCATACCATCAGCTACAACGATAATATCCAAGCCATCCTTATTAATCACTAAATAACTATCTTGATTCTCACTTCTAACCTTACCTACTTCACTAGTAGCTCCATACCTCATTATATCACCCCACTTACATCTTAAGGCAGAATTCTAGTTCACTCTCCCCTAATTTAATTTTATCACCATCTACCAGCCTCTTACTTTCAACCAACTGATTATTAACAAAGACACCATTTGTACTATTAAGATCATTAATCAGATAATAATAATCCTTTTTAATAATTTGGGCATGAACTCTTGAGACCTTATGATCTACTAAGACCACCTCATTATTCTCTTGACGACCTATATTAGTCTCTACAGAATTGATCTCAAATATCTTTGACTCAACTCCATTCTTTAAAAGCCTTAAATAACACTCCCTTTCAGAAAGGGGTCTCACTTTTACAGTATGATTTATCTTTTCTAAATTATTACTTTTTCCCCCTTCGACTTTAAATATTTTGGTGCCACCACCTTCAGTATTATCCAAGTTAAACTCATCAAGACTAAACTCACCTGTGGCTACTACCTCTTCTTTTAGTTTAGCACTTAATGCAAAATCTAACTTCAACCCTCCTCTGAGCTTAAATCCCTTTTTAGTAATCTCTTCTAAGATTACTTCCTTTAATTTATCCTTGGCTTCCTGAGTCAAATTATTAAGCTCATTTTTATCTTCTAAAGGAATTATAACTTTATAATTATTGGGAACATAATCACCTTCACTTCCCTTTCTTAACTTCTTCTCCATATCATTAACTATTTTTCTAATTATCTTCTGATAAAAAGGTTGTAAAGAGTCAATCAGAAACATTTCTTTGATCTTTCGAGCCAATTTCATTGGAAACTTCATCTTTTCGCCTCCTTGGCTTGTAATTGCCCACAGGCTGCAGCAATATCAGCACCCCGCTCAACTCTAACTGTCACTGCTATCCCTTCTTGCTCCAATTCAGCTTTAAAACCATTTATTATACTTGTATCTGGTTTGCTATACTCTAGACCCTCTACTTGATTGATTGGAATTAGATTAACATGGGATAGTACTTTTGATAATAATTTCGCTAACTCTCTAGCATCTTTTGGAGAATCATTGACTCCTTTAACTAAGGAGTACTCAAAGCTGACTCTTCGCCCTGTCTTCTC
The DNA here is from genome assembly GCF_055140805.1 of Orenia sp. Taxonomy (NCBI): domain Bacteria; kingdom Bacillati; phylum Bacillota; class Clostridia; order Halanaerobiales; family Halobacteroidaceae; genus Orenia; species Orenia sp. The sequence continues at coordinate 43,909 of NZ_JBSQYM010000008.1, read as the reverse complement.
TATATAATAACGACAACTTTCCAGCAACTCTTCTAAGGGATATCTATCATTAATAGGCATCATCTGACTACGCAATTTATTATTTGGAGCATGTAAGGAGATCGCTAAAGTCAACTGCAACTCTTCCTCTGCTAACCTTTTAATCTGAGGGACTAAACCACAAGTAGATAAGGTTATCCTTCTCATTCCTATATTCAGACCCTTATCATCATTCATCAAGCTAATTGCTTTAAGTACTTCCTCATAATTGGCTAAAGGCTCCCCCATTCCCATCAAAACTATATTGCTAATTTCTTCACCTTTCAACCTCGCAATAGTTATAATCTGATTGACAATCTCTCCAGAGCTTAGATTTCTAGCCAGACCATTTAATCCTGTAGCACAGAAATTACATCCCATCCCACAGCCTACTTGAGTAGAGATACAGACACTTCTTCTATTATCTTGATAAGGCATAAAGACACTCTCTATTCGCTGACCATCCTCTAACTCAAAGAGGTATTTAATAGTACCATCTTTAGATTCTTGAGAGGCAATCACTTCCAATTGACTAATATAAGCTTTATCAGTTAACTTTTCCCTGAAACTTTTAGAAAGATTGCTCATTTTTGAGAAATCTTTGACCTTCTTATCATAAATCCAATTAAATATCTGTTTGGCTCGAAAACTTGCTTCACCTAAAGAACTAACCACTTCTTTCAATTCTTCTAAACTCAGCCCCATCAAATCTACTCTTTCTTCCATGCTTAACTTCCTTTCCTTTATGAGTGTCAGTGTCTGTGTGAGTGTGAGCAAAAGTAAAAAAATAGAGATAACTTCTAGACTCTATATAAAGGTTTATTCACACCCACACTAACCACTCACACCATCTTCCACTTTTTCAACTTAATTGTCTTACTATTACTTCTTGTCACTTGTTATTGGCTACTCGTTACTCATCCTACGAGTTCTTTGAACTCTTCGTGAAGGAAAAATTCCCAACCTAATTTTTCCTATCTACTGCTTTTAAGCATTTTTGCTATAAAAAATCCTTCAATTAAATCCTGATCAGGAAGCAACTGTAAAGCCCCCTCCTGTAAATAGTCTGTTAATCCAAAGCTTTCAGCCTCTTTTCTCAAATCGACTAATTTAAAATCATCATGTTTTTTTAAAAATTCTTTGATAATTTCTATATTCTCTTCAGCAGTAAAGGTACAAGTACTATAGACCAATACTCCATTATCTTTAAGCATCTTAGCTCCATTATCTAGTAACTCTGCTTGTAGTTTCTCTAACTCCAGCAAATCTTGAGGCTTTTTTTGCCAACGAATCTCTGGCTTTTTAGCCATAATCCCCAAACCAGAACAAGGTGCATCTACTAAGACCTTGTCTATCTTCTCAGCAAAGCTGACCTCTCTTCCATCACTACAGATAGTCTCTACGTTATTAATTCCCAATCTATTGCAGTTTTCATGAATTAAATCTAATTTATGTTGATGGACATCGACAGCATAAACTTGTCCACTATTATCCATCAGTTGTGATAGATGGGTTGTCTTACCACCTGGAGCGCTACATAAATCTACAATTCTATCATCAGCTTCAGGACTTAAAATATGGGCTACCAACATTGATGCCAGCCCTTGTACTTGAAACTCCCCATACTCAAAAGACTTTAATCTATCTATTGATGGATATTTGAGTAGATTGATTGCTTCTGGCACTAAAGCTATAGGCTCAGCATCTACCTCAGCATCTGATAACTTCTGAATTAGAGCCTCTCTATCAGCCTTTAAAGTATTTGTTCTAATTACAGTAGCAGGTACTTTATTTAAAGTTTTAGCTATCTTAATAGCTTTATCAACCCCATAGTTCTTCACCCAGCGCTCTACCAACCATTGGGGCTGTGAATACTTGTATCTAATATGTTGGACTGAATCTTTCTCTAACTTAGGATAAACAATCTTATCTAAACTACGAATAATATTCCGTAAAACACCATTGATAAATTTAATTGCTCCTCGATTACATTTAGATTTAGCAACCTCTACAGTCTCATTGACAGCCACTGGAGCTGGTATCTTATCCAAATAATAGACTTGATAGACTCCCAATCTCAAAGAGTTTCTCACCCATGGTGTCATCTTATTGATTTTGCGACTAGCAAATTTATTGATAATCCAATCTAAAGTATTTCTTCTTCTGATAACTCCATAAATAAGTTGGGTCGCTAAACTTCTATCCCTTTTATCTAAATTAGATCTATTCAATAGACTATTTACTACTAGATTAGAGAAGCCATTCTCTTCATTAATCTTATATATTCCTTCTAATGCTATTACTCTTGCATTTTTCATATAAAAATCCTCCGTTTATTTATGTAATTGATTATATGGAATCGGGAGCAAGTTATCAGAAATCTGTATATTTTACTGATTCCATATTCCAGACTACCTATTCCCCAAAGCCTTTATTTATATAATACCAAGATATAATCTATTATTCCATAGATATATCAAATTAACTCATAAAAAGAAAAGCCGATTCATCCCTATCTCTATATAGATTAGGGTTTCTCGGCTAATTTGAATAATATCTAAGGTATATTAATCATCATCTAGCATCCCACGCATCACTAACAATCTAACTAAATGTCCAATAGAAACTAACGCTGCTGCAACATAAGTCAATGCTGCAGCATTTAGTACCTTTTTAGTTCCGGCAACTTGCTTACTGTTCAAATAATTATGCTTTTTTAATAATTTTAAGGCTCGACTACTTGCATTAAACTCTACTGGTAAAGTAACAATTTGAAATAATACTGCACCAGTAAATAGTAAAATTCCTAAACTAACAATCAACTCAGATCTAAAAAAGAAGAATCCAAAAACACCAATAAAAAGTCCAAACTGTGAACCAAAGTTTGCTACTGGTACCAAACTATGACGTAAGCGTAAAGGTGTATAACTAACAGCATCTTGAATAGCATGACCTGTTTCATGAGCTGCAACTCCTAATGAAGCTACAGAGCTACCATCATAAACCTCTGGAGATAATTTCAAAACCTTGTTTCGAGGATCATAATGATCTGATAAACTACCACTAGTCCTTTGTACACTCACATCAAAAATACCCTCTTTGCGCAATAATTCTCTAGCAACTTCAGCTCCTGTCATCCCACTTTGAGCCCTAATATTCAAATACTTATTAAACGTAGACTTAATTTTAAATTGAGCATACATCGCCAATAAAATAGCAGGTATCAATATTACCATAGTTGGATCAAAAAAGAAAAAAGGCATTAATCTCAACCCCCTTTAAATTAGTGTAAAGTTTATAGTGTATAGTTGATAGTTAATTTAAACATTTTTACACAAATATATTTTTAACTGTAAATTATCAACTATCAACTATCAACTGCTTTATCGCTTCTTCTATCTTATCTATCTCAACACCAGTATTGATACAAGGACCATGGGGTCTTAGGTTGACTACCCCAATTACTGGCATAGGATAGATATCTTGGATTCCACTACTTAAATCACGTTCACAGGCTACAGCAATAATCGCCTTTGGTCTGATATCTTTGATAATTTTTCTGGCTAAAGTACCACCAGTTGCAATCGCTAAATGGACTCCATACTTTTCAGCAACTTCAATCAAGTCCTGTACTTGGCACCTGCCACAGCGTTTACAATTATTTAGATCAGTGGTCACTCTAAAGCTACATTCTGAATTCTGAATACAATGGGGTAGCAATACCATGATATCTTCAGGAGCTAAATTCATCTTTTCAGGATTGATTAACTGATTGCTTACATTGATAAAGGATGATTGAATCGACTCCTTATCAAGACCAAGCAGCCCCCCTAAATAGATAATTACAGGTAGAAAATAAGAGATGACTATCTTAGTAGGGATAATTAAAGGCTTGATGGGCTTACCTAATTTCTGTGTTAAGATGATACCCAAAATCCCTAAGATTAATAAGAGAGCAAGAATAGATAAAGCTATACTTATAATTATTAATACCCCTTTACTTAGTAAACTAAAACCAAAAAAGTTCAGATACCAGACTCCCCCTACAAAGATACTTAATATAGCTAATGCTAGTAATAATAGTCCCATAAATAGTCCCTTTGATTTCTCCATAAGCTTTATTCTCCTAACTTGCTTCCTACTTTAATATCATATCCTCTTAGATAATCGGTAGCATCTATTCTCTGTTTACTGGCAGGTTGCACCTCTGTCAATAATAATTGTCCATCTCCAGTCTGTACTACAATCCCTAACTGATCATCTACCTTGACAATAGTACCAGGGTTTATTCCTACTTTAGACTTATTATCATAGACCTTAGAGTTCCATAGTTTTAGGCGACTTCCATCATAATATGTATAAGAACCAGGCCATGGATTCATCCCTCTAATTAAATTCCAAATACTCTTAACATCTTTAGCCCAATCGACCAATCCTTCTTGTTTAGAAATCTTGGGGGCATAAGTAGCTTGCTTATCATCTTGCTTCTCTCTAGGTGCACTACCCTCTTCAAGCTGCTTTAAGGTTTCTACTATTAAATTTGCCCCTAAATTAGAAAGCTTATCATGTAATGTCCCTACAGTATCTTCAGGAGCAATATCTAACTTATCCTTTAAGATCATATCTCCAGTATCCATTCCTTTATCCATATGCATAGTAGTAATCCCAGTCTTCTCTTCACCATCGATAATCGCCCGATGAATAGGAGCAGCACCTCTATACTTTGGTAATAAAGAAGCATGGATATTGATACAACCATATTTCGGTAGATTCAATACATCTTCTTTTAGAATCTGTCCATAGGCAACTACCACAATCGCCTCAGAATTCCACTCCTCTAATTTGGCTATCCCCTCAGCAGTAGAAACCTTCTCTGGTTGAAATACCTCTATTTGATGCTTTAAAGCTTCCTTCTTAACTGGAGTTGGCTTAACTTGTTGCCCTCTCCCCCTTTTACGGTCTGGCTGACTGACCACACCGACTACATCTATAAAATCTGCTTCAATCAATGCTTGTAGACAAGGAACTGCAAAATCTGGTGTTCCCATAAATGCAACTCTCATTCTATCCCTCCAATTTTAAAAATCTTATTATACAATGTGAAATACATTTCACATTGTAGTGTCAGTAATCAGTGTGAGTGTTGTAATTAAAGTTTTCTAAAAGAATCTAGAAAGTTTTAATTATCATAACTTGTACTTCACTCACACTGCTTTCTCACACTTACACTTTGTTAAATATAATCAACAAATAATTTACCCTCTAAATGATCTATTTCATGTTGTAAGGCACGAGCTAATAGCCCTTTTCCTTTAACTATTATCTCTTTGCCATCTCTATCTAGAGCTTTAACCTTAACCTTATAAGCTCGCTCTACCTTAGCGGTCTTATCTGGGATACTTAAACATCCCTCATTATCAATATAAGTCTTAGCAGAGCTTTCGATAATCTCTGGATTAATCAACTCAAGAAGTCCAGAACCTACATCTATCACCACAATTCTTTTAGATATCCCCACCTGAGGAGCAGCTAGTCCTACTCCTGGTGCATCATACATAGTCTCTGCCATATCATCAAGTAACTTTCTAGTTCTCTCAGTTACCTCTTCCACCTCTTTACATTTAGTCCTTAAGACAGGATCTCCTATCTCTCTAATCTTTAATAATGCCATCATTACACCTCCGAAAATTCAATTCATAATTTATAATTGACGATTTACAATTAAATTCTATAAATCAATCACTTGTAATTGTCAATTGTACACTTTACATTATCAATTAGTAATTATTATTATAACATTCCTAATGGGTCAACATCAACACTTACCTTAATTGTCTTTAAAGTAGATAATTCATTTAACCTAATTAAACTCTCTTGATTGACCTTTCTCATCTCATCCAAATCTTTTCCTTTAAGCAGTAACTGCCACCTATATTGTCCCCTTACTTTACTTAAAGGTGCTTGCACAGGACCTAAGATCATTATCCCTTCATCATCTATTTTATTCAACTTATCTCTAATAATGTCACTTAATAAATTTGAAACTTCAATTACTTTATCTTCCCGTTGGTCACTGATAACTATACTAATAATATGGGTAAAGGGTGGATAAGAGGCAAACCTTCTAGACTCTATCTCAAAATCATAAAAGCCCTTATAGTCATGTTCTTTAGAAAATTGAATACTATAATGCTCTGGAGTATAGCTTTGGATAATAACCTCTCCTGTCTTATCTCCTCTACCAGTTCTTCCTGCTACCTGAGTTAAGAGCTGAAAAGTTCTCTCTCCTGCTCTAAAGTCAGGAAGATTAAGTGCGGTATCAGCAGTAATAACGCCTACCAAAGTAACATTATCAAAATCATGGCCTTTGGCAATCATCTGAGTTCCTACTAAAATATCTATCTTTCCTTGTTTAAAAGCTGATAATATCCTTTCATATTCTCCTTTGCGCCTAGTTGTATCAACATCCATTCTAGCTACTTTAGCCTCTGGAAAGAGTTCCTTTAAGCCTTCTTCTACCTTTTGAGTACCTACTCCAAAGTATTTAATATATTTACTTTCACAGTTAGGACAGATATGAGGAACCCTCTCTTTATGATCACAATAGTGGCATTGTAAAATGTTTGGAGTAGCATGATAAGTCAAAGAGACATCACAGTCATTACACTTCATTACATGTCCACATTCACGGCATTGGACAAAAGTGGAGAAACCTCGACGATTGAGAAAGATCATCGTCTGCTCACTCTTCTCCAACCTATCAATCATTGCCTCTTGCAAGAGCTGGCTGAACATAGTTTTATTTCCAGCTTGCAACTCCTCTCTCATATCGATAAGCTCTACTGGTGGCAAGGGTCTATCGTCAATCCGCTTCTCTAACTCTATTAACTTATATTCGCCAGTCTCTGTACGATGATAAGCTTCTAATGATGGAGTTGCGGTTCCTAATAAAGTTACTGCTTCTAACAACTCTGTCCTCTTAACAGCTACCTCTCTAGCATGATATTTAGGGTGATCCTCTTGCTTATAGCTAGTCTCATGCTCTTCATCGATAATAATTAACCCTAAATTATTAAAGGGAGCAAAAACTGCCGATCTAGCCCCGACTACTATTTTTACATCACCAAATTTAATTCTACGCCATTCATCAAAACGCTCCCCTGCCGATAACTGACTATGTAAGACTGCTACTTGATTACCAAAACGACCTTTAAATCTAGCTATAGTCTGAGGAGTTAATGAAATTTCAGGAACTAAGACGATAGTATCCTTTCCTGTTTCTAAAGCCTTAGCAATTGCTTGAAGATACACCTCTGTTTTGCCACTACCTGTTACTCCCTTTAAGAGGATAGTAGCACTCTCATCTTGCTCTAAAGCGATACTAATCTCTTCTATCGCTACCTGCTGTTCAGGCGTTGGAGCTAAAGGAACAGTTGGCCTAAAGTTATGATGGCTATGAGGATTTCTCTTAACCTCCTCTTCTACATACTTTAAATATCCTTTATTAATCAACGTTCTGATTATTCCTGAAGTCGTCCCTAGCCGATCTGCCAATTCAGTATTGGTCAAGCCAATCTCAGGATTATCTATTAAAAAAGCAAATACCTCCTGTTGCTTATAGGCTCTATTACTAATCTCATCAAGTAGCTTCTTACTCTCTTCTAAAGAGTGAGCCAACTTGACAATCTGTTTAGTCTTGATTTTAGTCTGACCACTAGGAACAATCGCTTTTAAAGAGCTGATTAGATAAGACTGATAGTACTCTGACATCCATTTAGCCAATTTTAATAGCTCTTCATCAAAAAAGGTGAAGTCTGTCAATATTTTATTGATAGGTTTTATGGCAAATTCAAAATCACCTTCATCAGCCTCAAGCTCTCCTATGATATATCCTGCTACTCGCTGACGACCAAAGGGAACAAGCACCTTCTTGCCCACTTTAATTTGACTCTCTAAACTCTTTGGCACTTTGTAAGTAAAGGGTCTATCAACCTGTTCAACTGGTACATCAACCATTACTTCTACATATTTACTCATTATATCCCACCTCAATAATGCCTATTGTGCTAGTTTAATCTTTTCTAATATTTAATATAAGACTATGGATAGATTGGGACACTTTTAAAATTAGCGTGAGTGGATGTGTGAGTGTGAGCAAACCCCAATAAAAAGAAGTTTTACACACACTCACACTCATAGTTCACACTCGACACAAAGTGTCGCACTATCCTTCTATTCTACCAATTTTTACACTAACCTCAGACTAAAGTTAGGCTGTCCTCTTTAGCACTGACTTTGCTATCATTCTAAATAATATCACTCCACCAAAGATAATTACCAGATAAAAGGTTAAAAACCTCCAAACTATTGCTAATAGCCCTACCAAAGATGAAGGTACAAAACTGGAAAAAAGTGTGGCAAAACCAAACTCTGCTGCTCCACTTGCTCCTGGAGTTGGCATATATGGTATAATTAAATAAAATATAGTCTGGATGATAAATGATCTAAAGAAATAAGGCTTAACCCCTAATCCTAATAAGATTATCGGTGCAATAATAAAAAATAGCACCCAAAATATTATAGTAAAAAAAGCTGCTAAAATCAAACTACTCTTCTTATACTTAGTCAATTGCCACAGACTCTCGTGAAAATCCTCCACCTCTTTATATAATCTATCTATCAGTTGATTAGCCTTTTCACCCTTCATTAAACCCTGTAAAAAACTTAAATTTCTCAACTTCTCTGTCAAGACCTTAACCTTATCTGGTTTCCAAATAAAATAGATAATAATTGCTGAAATAGATAAGGAAATTAAGATTAAAAGATTAAATATCTTCTCTGGAATCACCCCAGGATTGATTAAATCAGGAAATAAAAAAAAGAATACTGGTGATAGTATACTAAAAAATAATAATCTCATCACAAACTGAACAATAATTACTGTTGATGATTTTCCTAGAGAAAGACCCTTGCGGTGCAATAATAGAACCTGTATAGGGCCTCCTCCCGAAGCAAAAGGAGTAACATTTGAGATAAAGGCTCCTACTAAGAAGTTCTTGATAGCAAATTTTAAAGATATCTCCTCTCCTAAAGCATTTGTAATCAACTTAATTCTCAAACCACCTACCACCCACATTAAAAAATTCACTACTATCGCTAACAGCAAATAAAAGGAATTTACCCTCTTTATCTTCATAAAGGTCTCTTCATTTATAGTCAAGGAGAATAGTAAAGCTAAAGCTATTACACTGACTAATAGTGAATATTTTAACCCTTTTTTAATCTTAGTTTTATCTATACTACCTTCCTTCATAAATATAAGCCTCCTAAAATAATTATCGAAGTCACTTTTATTATTATTCAATATCTAGTGCTATATTCCTATCCTAAATTATATTTAATTCAATTAAACCCACCTCAAAACTTTATCATCTAATTCACTAAGCCACAGACTAGATGTCTGTGGCTCTCAAGCTAAACTATCTATTTATCAATATCACATTTAGCTTAAATATCCATTCCCTCTATCTTAGGATTAGCAAAAGTCCCACTTACATCAAGGAAAATATCCTCACCATCTCTAGGAAGCTGTTGACCAATGCGCGTCTCTAAGATTCTAACAAGCTCCTTTAAGTTATCATTTAATTGAGCTACCCTTAGTGTCAAAGTAGTGATATTAGACTCAGCTAGCTTATCTCTATTGATATCAAGATTACCTGTCAGATTCATATCAACAATTGAACTATTTAACTTAATATTAGATATGTTAATATTATTATTATCAACTTTATAATTAACATCCAGCTTATCTAAAGATACATTAGTCAAATCTATACCACCCATAAAGACAATAGGGTTATAAGATAATCGCTCCTTAAGTCCACCTGCAAACTCTGCTTTAAAGCCTTCTAATTTGAAGTTGCATTCTCCATCACCAAGGCTTTTAATCGACTCTGTCCAAACATCAACCACATCTTTAGAACTGCTAATATCATCTTTAAGCAGTTTGTGCTTGTAAGTATTACTGAATTTAGAATCTGTAGTGATATTTCCTAAGGTATAACGGCCTGTTGTCTTAGGATTACCAAACTCTATGCCATCACCCTTAAACTCAAAATTACCTTCCCCAGAAATATCAGTTATCTCTAAAGTCTTTAAACTATTACCATTATAATGGACTACTTCAGAGGCTTTAGCAAATAATAAAGGGGCATCGACCTTATAATTATTAATTCTAATCTCCTGTTTGTCAGGGTTATAATCAAGATCAAGAATAAATTCATCTATATTTGTCAACTTAGTTTCTAACTCTGAAGAAGCTAGCTGCTTGCTAAGGTTCTCTGGTAACTTAACCTTAAATTGATTGAAAGCTATGGCTATTGCTTGCTTATCTTCAACAAATTTACTAGGCTCATTAACTAACTCTTCTAGAGCTAATTTCCCTTTATAGTCTATACTAAAATTCTTAAAGCTAAGCGCTAAATCCTTTAATCTATCCTCAATCTTCAAATTATCTAGCTGAATAGCCAACCCATGAAGCTTTTTAAGCTCACTGTTTTTAGCCAAAGTAAAAGAGTCATGATAAGGTAACTTAACTACAACTTTATCAATACTTATAAGACCATCTTTATAATCTTTATCCTTAATCATCACTTGACTATAAGTTACCTGACTTAATAGAGGATTTGCCGATATTTGACTATACTCAACATCAAAAGGAAGATCCTTCTTCTCTAACTCAAGGCTCTCTGTAAGTCTATCTTCTACCATATTTCCTACATACCAATTAACTCCTAAGATTATGACTACTAAAGTCACAATAGTCCCAATTAAGATCTTATTTCTCTTATTCATTTTACCCCTCCCAAATTAAAATTCTAGCTTTCTAAACAATTAACCTTTTAAACTACCTCTCAGATAAAAAGAATACTCATAAAGAATTAGCTTTTATCTCTATATTCTTCAACTATGCTTATTATCCTTTTATGTCTAGTTAAATAGATAAAAAGAAGCTGAGCTATAAGCCCAACTTCTTTTATCTATTACTATAAAGCTTCATCTACTATCTTCATGGCACAATAAGAACCACACATAGTACAAGCCTCTTCATCTTTTAAGATTTGGTTATGAGCATCCCTTGACTCTCTAGCCTTTTTAGGATCGATAGATAGTTCAATCTGTCGCTCCCAATCTAGACTCTTTCTTGCCTTAGCCATCTCTAAATCTCTCTCCTTTGCCCCTGGCACCCCTTTAGCAATATCAGCAGCATGAGCAGCAATCTTACTAGCAATTACCCCTTCTCGTACATCTTCAATGGTCGGTAAACCGATATGCTCTGCAGGAGTTACATAGCATAAAAAATCAGCTCCAGCACTAGCCGCCAAAGTTCCACCAATAGCAGCAGTGATATGGTCATATCCTAAAGCAATATCTGTTACCAATGGTCCTAAAACATAAAAAGGTGCATCCTTACATAACTCTTTTTGTATCTTAATATTTGTCTCTATCTGATCAAAAGGAACATGACCTGGTCCCTCTACCATTACCTGTACCTCAGCATCTCTAGCTCTATCTACCAATTCAGCCAATACCAATAACTCATGGATCTGAGCCCTATCAGTAGCATCAGCTAAGGAGCCTGGTCTTAAACCATCACCTAAACTCAAAGTTACATCATATTCATAGCAGATCTCTAATAGTCTATCATAATACTCATACAATGGATTTTCAGCATTATTATGTAACATCCAACCAGTCATAAAAGAACCACCACGACTGACTATATCAGTTACTCTACCTTCATCCCTTAGATGGCGGATTGTCTCCAAAGTTAGACCACAGTGGACAGTAATAAAATCTACACCATCTTTAGCCTGCTCTTCAATAACTCTAAATAAATCATCGACTGTCATATCTATAATTGCCTTTTCAGCTTGTAAAGTCTCTACAGTAGCTTGGTAAATCGGTACAGTTCCTAAAGGTACAGTAGCTTTCTCCAAGATTGCTTGACGAGTCTCATTTATCTTCTCACCTGTCGATAAGTCCATAACTGCATCAGCACCTGCTTCTACAGATATTTCTAGCTTCTTTAGCTCCTTTTCTATCTCTGGATAATCCTCAGATGTACCAAAATTAGCATTTACCTTAGTTGCTAATCCTTTTCCAAATCCATTTGGATCTAGGTTCTTATGATTCTTATTAGCAGGAATAACGATTGTTCCTTCTGCTACACCTTGCCGAATAAACTCTGGGCTTACCCCCTCTTTCTTAGCAACTCTCTTCATTTCAGCAGTTATCTCCCCTGCTCTTGCTTGTGTCATCTGTGTCATTTGACATTCCTCCTTTATTTTGGTGACTAGTAATTAGTGACTAGTCACAAGTTATACTTTTATATGTGATAGTTAATTGGTATATTGCGGCACTTTATTTAAGTGTGAGTGATTAGTGTAAGTGAATGTTTTTTATTACGGAGTGGTTTTAGGTTTTTTAAAACCCGTAGGTGACTAAACCATAATACTTAAACCACTCACACCCACACTGACACTAAAATGTCGCATTATCATTCTATTTCATCATCTTCCTTGCTAACACAAAGTATTAGCTATAATTCTACTATCTCTTGACTTCTCGCTAAATCCTCATCTGTCATCTCACTAACACTATCCAAAAAAGCAACTTTATAGCTAGCAGGTTGAGTTGCCTTTTTACTAGCCTGCTCTCCTGCTATCCCATAAGCTGTTACAGCAGATAAAGTAGCTTCTAAATAATTGCTATTTACCCCACAAAATACTCCTAAAGTACTACCTAGCATACAACCTGTTCCTACTATCTGCCCCATCAGCTCATGACCATCGTCAATCTGATAGACTTTAGCTCCATCACTGATAATATCTTTAACCCCAGAAACAACTACAACTGCTTTCTGTACTTTGGCTAATTTTTGAGCAGTCTCTGCAATATCTTTATATTCACCAATAGCTTCTACCCCCTTGACTTCACCCTGCTGACCAGCCAAAATACTTATTTCACCCTGATTACCTTTAATAACTGCTATATCTAGCTCCTTTAATACCCTCAATGCTACCTCAGTTCTAAAAGTGGTAGCACCCACTCCTACTGGGTCAAAGATAATTGGAATTCCCAAGCTATTAGCCTCTTTGCCAGCTATCAGCATTGCTTCTACAGAGTCAGCAGTTAGGGTGCCAATATTTAAGACCAGAGCAGAAGCAGCCTGTACCATCTCTGCTACCTCTTCTTTGGCATAAGCCATTACAGGCAGTCCACCCCAATAAAGAGTAATATTAGCAGAATCATTGACAGTCACATTATTGGTTATATGATGGACCAAAGGTCTCTCTTCTTTAATCTTGGCTATTATCTTTTCCATTAGAAGCCCTCCCTTCATCTTTTAATTAAGATACTAATCACCCAATTCTATTCAAAACTATATACCATAGCAAAATGATTGACAGGATTATTACCCTGACCAACCTTACAACCAGCGTTAATTGCCTCAGTAATATACTTCTTACTTCTCTTGACTGCCTCTTTAACATCATAACCTAAAGCCAAATTACTAGCTATAGCTGAGGATAGAGTACATCCTGTCCCATGGGTATCCTTAGTATCAACCCTTTTGCTAGTATATTCAATAAACTCTACTCCATCATAAAGTAAGTCGATGGCATTCTCACCAACCTGATGACCACCTTTAACTAAGACATAGTCTGAACCTAACTTATGTAGTTCACTAGCTAAAAGCTCTAAAGATACCTCTTCAGCTATATCTCTACCAAGCAAGACCTTAGCCTCATTCAAATTTGGAGTAATTACCTTAGCTAGAGGAATCAACTCTTCCTTAATAGTAGCAATAGCCTCCTCAGCCAATAGAATATCACCACTAGTAGCCACCATCACTGGATCAACTACTAAATTCTCAAGCTGATACTCTTTAACCTTCTTAGCTACCACCTTGATAATCTGACTAGTTGCTAACATTCCAGTCTTTGCAGCAGAGAAATTCAAATCACTCAATACTGAATCAAGTTGCTTGGCAACTAAATCTAGACTCACCGTTTCAAAGCCTTGGACTCCTAGTGTATTTTGAGCAGTAACAGCAGTAATGACCGATGCCCCATAAACTCCAAAGGCTGTCATCGTCTTTAAATCAGCCTGAATCCCTGCTCCTCCACCAGAGTCAGACCCTGCAATTGTTAAGGCTTGCTTCATTTTATCTCTCCACCTCCTTAAGTTCTTTAAAGATTTTATTATTCTCAAATATTCTCACTAACAGATACCCGATAAAGCTTCCTCCAATTGTACTTACTAAAAAAGGTATTACAAAGAAGAAAGCCATTATCTCCTTGCCCATTAGAAATTTTGCAATAGGATACGACAACAATCCTCCTATGATACCTGTTCCAAAAATCTCTCCACCAATAGCATAGAATCTATTAGCGGTCTTTTTAAATAAGGTCCCTGCTAAAAAAGCACCTATCATACTCCCTGGAAAGGCCAATAAAGAACCAACTCCCAAAATATTTCTAAGCAGAGATATAGCAAAAGCATTTAATACAGCATATCCTGGACCTAAAAATATAGCTGATATGATATTAATAGCGTGTTGAACAGGAAAACACTTTGCAATCCCAACAGGTATATAAATTAAGTGCCCTGTCATCGTCCCTATCGCCACTAATAATGCAGAAAAGGTAAGTCTGATTGTTTTAATGATATTCACACCCCTGTTAATAATTTTAATTGAATTGAAAAAAGCACAGCCCCTAATAGGAACTGTGCTTTTGAATTTATAAACAAGAACAGGCAGATAAATACCCTCTCAAAAGCCCACTTCCCTACGCTAGTATTACCCAGATCAGGTTCAAGGGGTCAAGAAATCTCATTTCTTTCTCAGCTCTAACAGAACTCCCCCAGTGGTGCAAAATTTATTCAATTTTAGTATATCTTTATTATACCACAAAGATTTAACTTTGCAAGGCCATAAAATCAGAACAAGCCGATATCTTATCTATAAACAGCTACCCCTTTGTCTACTAATTCTTCTATAACTTGGCTATTATCCTTTTTTTGATATAAAGGATTAAATCTTAAATCAACTTGATTTAGTTTAGGTAGATTTAATAATAACCCTATCTCACTAACCTGATTATTGGCTAGATTAAGCACCTTTAAATACTTTAAATTCTGCAATGCATCAATATCAGCTACTATATTCTTAGATAATTTTAAAGTATTGATAATCTTTAAACCTGATAAAGGTGTAATATCCTCAACTAGATTATCACTCAAATCAACCTTCTCTAAACCTGTTAAGCCTTTTAATCCTTCTATCTTAGTAATTTGATTACCTGTTAGATATAATTGTCTCAACTCTGCCAATTTAGCTAAGGATATAACCTCTGAAATCAGATTATACCTCAAATCAAGATAGCTTAAGCTCTTCATCTCTTTTAAGAAATTAATATCACTTAAACCAGTCCTCCTAACCTCCAAAACTTCTAAATTATTTAATTGCTTTAATAAGGCTACATTCCCAATTGGATTGGTACTCAATTCAAGCTCTATCAAATTAGCTAATCGGATAATTGGACTTATATCAGTAATTTGATTTCGCTGTAAGCGAAGAGTCCTTATCTCTTCCAAATTTGCTACAGGAAGTATATCCTCAATAAAGTTATTACCTAAATCAAGATAAGTTAATTTCTGTAAAGTAGCTACAAAACTTATATCAATAATCCCATTCCGTCTTGCTATCAATCTAGTTAATTCTTCTGCTTTAGCTAAACTCCCTATATCCTCAATAGGATTATTACTGATATCAAGAATCCTTAAATTAGGTAGATTTACTATGGGACTTATCTTTTCTAAACGATTGACCCATAGATAAAGCTCTTCTAATTTAGTCAAATTTGCTAAAGGGGTAATATCCTTGATTTGATTATCATCTAAATGAAGTACCTTTAAATTCTTTAATTGGGCTAAAGGTCTTATATCATCAATTTGATTAGACCATAGATTTAAATAAGTTAGCTCCTTTAGATTAGACAATAGACTTATATTATTTATACTATTCTTACTCAAATCCAAAACCTTTAAAGAATCAATAGCTTCTATCCCTGCTATAGACTTTATTCCTTTTCCCTCTAAATCAAGCTCTGTAATTTTGTTTAAATCTTTTTTAGTAATCTTACCATCAGCTTTATCTATTATCTCTCTAATAGCATTTTCCAAGGCAGGATCTTCAATAATAATTTCTTCCTTTGGAATAGATAAATATATAGCTAAAACTATTATTACTAAGCTTATCATAGTAATTATCATCTTATTCTTACCCATCTTATTCACCTCTTTATCTGATAAGAAAACTTCTATATTTAGTTTAAACAAAAAAAGCAAATCACCTGCAATAATTATAAATTAATCTTCTAGCTTTAACTAGAATCATTACAAAACCCTATATTTTAAGGGCTTTTAGTGCTTTTGAACTTAACTGTCAACCGTCCCTACGAGTCTAAAATATAAGACTCTTCGTGTAAACCACTGTAAACTGTTAACTAAGACACGAAAGTGTCGCACTATCTCTATATCCCCTCACCTCATCATCTCCCACAGAGGAACTGCTACTATACTAATTGCCAAGATAGCTACAAAAAATGCCCCCAATTTATTATTCTCTTTTCTCCAAATCATTCTGGCATACATTAAAGTATAATAGCTGATATATAAGATAATCAATCCATAAATTAAGTTCATTTATAATCAGTCCTTTATATATTCTTTGTTAAAGGGTTTAAGCTGCCTTCCAAAGTTAGTGAACTCTATATCATATTTAACCCTTACCTCTGCTGTAGGGTACTTTTTCATCCAATTGTATTTTTTATACTCAGCTAAAGTCCAGAACTGCTTACGAGCTATTAAATACCACTGAAAAGGATCTCCTTTAAACTCCTGTTGTGTCTTCTTAACAACTTTCATTGATTTCTGTTCTAGGCTTCTGGCAATTGCTTCCTTTAATAATTTCTGCTTTTTTAAGTCCTCCACATAATCAATTCCACTTGCTATTGATAATATCTCCATCTTTATTGGTACAACAACATCCACCTTGGGAATGTCTGTGGATAAATCCATCTTTATTTTAGTAGGTTCAGTCTTTGACCAGCTAGCTGCAATACGTTTATCCTTAGCTAGCGGGTCGGCATAACTAGCCAGCATTGAACTTCTAACTGTATTGGGTCTTAATAATAAAGTAATCTTTACCTCTTCACCATTTAAGGTTCCAATCATTCTCCCCTCTTTAAGAACTGCTGCCCCTATCATCTGCATCGAATTCCCACCTTCTTTCTTGACTTGACCTGCTAGATATTCATCTTCATATCCATAATGAGTCTTGCTTTTTTTAGTAGTGGCATAGGTACTTAAAAATAATCCAGCATCTCCCAAGATTCTTGGGAAGAATTTCAACAGGGTAGAATTAGGCACTAAACCTGTCTCCTCCCACCTTCTAGACATAAATTCATAATGCTTATGGGGTCTAGTCTCTAATTCATGCTTATTTCCCCGAATAAATTCTGAAGCCTTCTCCTTAGAGACTATCAACATTACATCTTGTTTAATGGCTTGATCACGCAAGACTGCATCAAGCAATGTAAGGCTTTCTTTTGATCTAGTTAGCTCTTCTCCTGTAATAATTGCCTTCAAGTGAGCATAGGTTACTTCACGACTAACAGAAACATTAGCCAAATCTCTAACGGTAGCAAGATCTGGTACATTCATAGTTATGATTTCAGAAGCCGGCTCTTCAGCTTGTACTCTATCAGAAGAACCTACCTGAGGATTTCCTATTTGATAAGTCACCTCAAATCCATTATCTGCTCCCTTATCAATCCCAATTACCACTACATAAGCCAAATCCTCTAACTCCACCTTATCAAAACAACCTGTTAATAATGTTAAAGAAAGAATCAGTAATAACAACTTAACCTTTCTCATTACTAAACTCCCCCTTCAAATAGGCTATTATCCATAATAACAGAGGTAAAGCTATTATGAACCACCAGACATTATTCCAGAGTAGATTATACTTAAAAACTTGAATATTCTTAACTGGATTCTCTATTGGCAACCCTATGATAATAGTTAAAGTAGCAAAGGGGAGTAATAAGGGTTCAAACTCCTTTATTCTCAATACATAAGCAAACAAAGCTGAATTTAAATAAAGATAAAAAGCAAATCTAATAATCACCATCATCAACCAAAAAGCAAAGAAGAAGGCATCAAAGTTCATAAAAAACCTTGAAATCCCTGTAACCCTGATTAATAAGTTAAAAGGATGGGATATAACCTCTAGTTGATTATAATCAAACATTATTATGTAAATTGTCAAAATTAAACTTAATGTTATCATAGAAACTACCAATCCTCCCCAAACCCCTCGCCTATAATGTCTATGATTTTTAATAAAGGGAAAGAAGGTAGCTATCAGAATAAATTCCATAGCTAAAGGAAGATTGACAACACTAGATTTGATGATTTTCATGATTCCTGGTCCCTCTAAGGGATATAAAAAATCATATATGAAGTCCATCCTAGCAAGAATGATTAAAATAACAAAGGATACAACTATATATGGAAAGAGTAAGGAGCAGATTCGACCAATAGTCTCAAATCCATACTTAGCAATAAAATATGCTGCCCCCACTAATAACAAATATACCTCTATATCTGGAGTACTATCTAAGAAGATCTCTGTCGTCTCCTGTATATAGTTACTGCTCATTCTAATCAACAGATTAAAGACAATTAAAGATAATCCACTACCCAAAATAAAACCAAGATATTTTCCAGTTAAATGATAAATAATCTCTATTAACCCTTTATCCCCATAAAGCCTTAACAAAGAAGAAAGGGCAAGTAAAGGAATTATCATTATTACTCCCCAGATCAAAGGAAAGATCCAAGTCGCATTCTTTCCTAACTTAAATAAAAAAACTGGGGTCATATCTGTGCCAACCATAACATTAACCAGTATCAACATAGTAATCAATTCACGCCAACCTATCCTTCCATCTGAAGCTTTATTCATGGTCAAAACCCTCCTCTGGATCTTTCTTTCTAATATCATCCTCGGGGTCAGTATAGAAGGGGCGGAGCCATTGCTTCCAAATAGGAGGGCGTAAGATTAAATCATTAGAAGACTTATAATAAGGAACCAATGGTGCTAAGAAGGGAACTCCAAAGGACTTAAAGTGTGCCATATAAGCCATAAAGCAGATAAAAGTTACTACAATCCCCAAAGCCCCATATAAACTAGCAAATCCCAAGATAACAAATTTCATAATTCTAATTAAAAAACTCAAGCTATCATCGGCAATTGTAAAAGAAGCTAATCCCGTAATCGATACTACAATCACTAAGATAGGGCTAATTAGATTGGCTTCAACAGCAGCTGTTCCTAGAATTAAAGCTCCAACAATACCAATAGTTGGACCAATAGCACTGGGAATTCTAATCCCTGCCTCTCGCAACAGCTCAAAAGCTCCTTCCATAAAGAATACCTCAACTACTGAGGGAAAGGGAACCCTCTCCCTGGTGGCAGCTATAGCAAATAATAAATCTGTAGGTATCATCTCAATATGATAGTTGGTCACTGCTATATAGACTGCTGGAGTCAATAAGGCTATAAAGAATGAAACTAATCTAATTAGACGAATAAAATTACCATAAGCCCAGCGTTGATAGCTGTCTTCAGGAGTATGGAATAATGCCCAAAAAGTCACTGGAACAATTAAACAACTTGATGAACTATCCATTAAAAGTACAATATGACCCTCTTGCAAGAAAGAAACTGCCCTATCAGGACGCTCTGAATATAAGACAGATGGTATCAGAGAATAACTGCTTTCCTCAATATGTTGCTCTAATATAGGGATTTCAAGCACTGTATCTGCTTTAATCTGCTTAATCCTCTTAGTAACCCTCTCTACCAAATCTGGATTAGCAATGTCTTTGATATAAAGCATAGAGACTTTACTTAGAGAACGTTCACCTACTATTATCTTTTCAGAAACTAGATTTTCATCCCTTAATCGTTTTCTAATCAGAGAGGTATTTACATCTCCTGACTCTGTGAAGGATTCCTTAGGACCCTTTAATACCGTCTCCCTTGTTGATTGTTGAATACTACGATGGGAAAACTTAGTAGTAGCTACTGAAATTGCTTGACTATAATTCTCTATTAAAATTATAGTATTACCCATCAAGATATCATTAATAACCTTACTAAGAGAGCTTACTTTGCTAGCACTTTTAGCAGTGATTATCTCCTTGATGAAATCTAAGCCTTGACTTTCTTTGACACTAGTATCTTCTAATAAAGGATGAATAATATGCTGCTCTACTGCATCATTATCTACCATCCCATTTAAAGATAATAAAATAACCTCTCTCTGAATATTTTCAATGTAGAGTTCTCTAATCTTAAAATCTTGATTATCGGGATAACAGAATGTTTCTTTTAATCTATTTAGGTTTTTATCTAAATTTTTGCTTAATTTTTCTTCTTTCTTAGTAGAAACTTGACTATTAGCTGGAGAAGAAAATAACTTTCTTAAGAATTTCATTGAACTCACCTCTTTTTCAGAGCTCATCCCCTAACCCCATACGCATCAACTTAAGAATAAATACTATAAAATTAAAGATTCATACCTCATCCCCCATCCCCTTCTCCTACATTAAGAGAAGGGTGGAATCTCTTGTTCCCTCTCCTAATGTAGGAGAGGGTTAGGGTGAGGTCTATTGTTATGTATTTGCTAAACTACTCTGACAACCGCTCATACCTAAAGACCTGATGAATCTTATAAAAAATCCATAATAAAAGCCAATCAGCCAAATAAGAGTACCATAAATTCCACCATTGATGATGTTCAATCTTGCCAACAGCCAAATGAAACCATTCAATAAAAATAGATACTAAAGTCCAGAAAAAGAAATAGAGAAATTTCTCTAAAAAACCTCTTTCTTGGGGTAACCACTGAATAAAGAGATAGGTCACCACTACATAGATACCAATATCATTAAGGATCTCTTTTATAACTGGTGGCTGTCCTACATAAGACCATAGTTTATAATAATCATGGAACAAATGGTCAGTGAGCGTACCTAAGAGTGCAGCAAAAATAGCTACAGAAAATAACTCCCTCCATCGCTTCTTATCAGCAAACTTCCACCAGATAGCCCAAAATATTATATATCGAATCCAATAAAACATCTCTCATTCCTCCAAAATATTAAAATACTATTTAAAGTATCTCAATAATCAGGATTAATTATGCAATTGAAACAATATAGAGATAATGTGACACATTCGTGTTAGGAATCGGGAATCTGGAATCAGCCTGTTTTACTGATAACTGGTTCCTGACTCCTGATTAATAAAGTGTCGCAATCTACCTAATAAAAAGACACTAATTATCTTAAAATTCAACTAATATACCTTGCTAATCTTGGGCTTTAGTAAGTTGACTTACTTTATCTACAATCAGATAAATCATAAAATAGAGAGGAATTCCATAATAATGCTTCCAAGTTATTGGAACATAAACCTTCATCCAAACCAGTATTGGCTCTGCTATTAATGCACTAATCAAAGCATAGACTATTGCTTTGATATAAACTGATATGTTCTTCTTATATTGTAAAAAGAACATAATCAAGACTGGTACAGCCGTTAAATCCCAAGGAACATAAAATGAATGGAGGTATGGAAAAATAATAGTAGGATAAGCCCACATTCCATAGGCTACACCTACAGAATCTAATATTGAAGCTATTACATAAGAAAGTAATCCTGCTATTAAAATTGACTGCCAGTTCTTCTTAGGACGTAAGTAAAACCAGACTATCCAAGGAATAATTAAAAGCCCTAAAGCAAACCACCAACGCCATGAAAAAAGAATATAATTCTTCCACAACTCTACTGCTTTCTGGTTAGACTCTGCTGTTTGAAGGTAAAACCCTTTAAATTGTCTTATAATCTCATCAATCATAGTATCACTACTTTCAATAATAGTCTTGTGTTATTAGAAGAGCTGATGCAATAGAAGGATAGTGTGACACTTTTTTTACTTTGGTAGTTTGATTTTCCTAACCCCTACCCACCTACCTCCTAAATGTCGCTTTATCTCTATAAAAATCCATCATCTCTATTCAGATTCAAGATGATGACTCAATATGTCTCCCCATTGTTAGCACATCATATTGCCCCATAATCTCCATAACTAAATCAGACTGCTCTTTAGAACATTTAACTACAATAATAACTTCGGGAATTCTCTTTGGAAAACTTCGATGAGCCTTCCTATGAAATAAAAAATACAACCCCCAACCTACAACCAGTCCAATAGCAGCAGCAATTAACCCCCAAATTATCGGGCCCCAGTTTAGAATAAATCCTATACTTGTTCCTATAACTGAACACCCAGTTGCACAAGCTGCACCTACTTCAAAGGCTTTTGAATAAAAGTCATGGGCTTCATTGATAGAATCCTTTGAAGAGCCTAAGTAAGTATCCATCGGGATTGCCAATATATCCTTTCTTTTTATTCCACTCCTTTCTAACTCTCCTAATGCTTCTTCTAACTCTAATGAATATTCAAAAGCTCCAAATATTAACATGCATTAAACACCTTCTAATCAAAAATACGGACATCAGAAGCTCCATAGCGTTCCCGTAAAAATTGACGTTGCTCTAAACGAAAGAGTCGATTCTGCTGTTTAGCGGTAATAACTCCATGATATGTTGCTCCCCACATTACCGATGGCATAAATAATAGCCAGTGTGGATTAAGAATAGCAATTGACTCCTCAACGTTTCCAGTTATGAGCATAGCTAAAGATTCATGAGCACCTGATAAAGTCAAGTATATCAACCACCACAAGATACCATAAAAACCAAGTAAAAAACGATGATTATATACTATTCCAAGTCCTGGAAAGAAGAATGAATAGATTGCTGCAATAACTGGACTTTTAAGTTCTAAATATTGAATTCCACTAGTAGTAAAGACCATTGTATCCAGTCGTTCATCTTCAAGCTCCCCAAGATGAACAAGTTTGTTTTGTACCAAGGTAGAATGATAGCTATTCCAGATTGTATAAAGATAGATAATAATATATCCCAAGGCCCATCTAGGTTCTAACACTGACTTAGCTAATTCAAATTTTCCACAATAAGTATAGACTATAGCTTCATTAACATGAGCTAGCGTATTTATAATTACTTCAGTAAGGGTAAATAAGGTAGCTCGAAAATACTGATTTAACATATAATGGCCAAACCCAGGAAAAGCAGCAGACCACCAAGCTACTATATAAGGATTTTGTCGATGTAAATTTGTAACACCATATTTATGTATAATTGCTAGTTGACGACGCTTATGTTCTTGCAAGATTATAACACCTACTAGATTATTCTCTATGTTTATAGACTATTTTCACCCTATTTATTTATAATTATTCCCTCTTTTATTATACCTTATTAAATTACATCTATTAAAAGTAAAGGCTCACTATTAATAGTGGGCCTTTACTTTGCTAATCATCAATTTTAGCAAGCTCTATTAACTTTTCACTATGTTGTAAAGTCTCAGCTAGCTGATGCTCAGCTAATTCATAGGGTTTATACCACTCTTTATTGATTGCTAATGCAGTTAAAGATGAGTGTCCGCCTAATATTTGAGTTAAACTGCTAGAATAAATTGCTCTCAACTCAGGAGTAGTAGCTCCTAAGATAGCAGTCAAATATGCAGTTGCCCCAGCTTTAGCTTCTGCAAGCATATTACTAACTATTGTAGGATCATTGAGCTGTTTAGTATCTTCTCCGCCTAATAATGATGTAATCATAGATGGCATATTAATGAGCCTCCTCTTGGTTTAGTATGTTGTTTTCATGAATAAATTGTTGTAAACCTTTAATCCTGCCTTCAGCAGCTAAAACACCTGCTTGAGCTTCTTTTTTAAGGTCTTCATCAGTAATTAGCATCTGTGCAGCTTTAGCTTTTAGCAATCCATTGGTCTCCAGCTGTAGTAACCCTTGTAATGTAATTACTTCATTTTCAGTTAATGGTCTCAACTTTGTAACCTCCTTATATAAATTCAAATCATTTATATTATTACTTTAATAACCTCAAAATATTCTATAATTAAAAAAAGTCAGAATCCTTAAGGATTCTGACTCAACTTAAAATCATCAAATATTTAAAAGCTCATAATATCAATCTCTTCTTTCTTCTGATTCTTATTTTCAATAGTAACTGCTAGCTTAATAGGCAGGCAGAGAATCATCTGATAAGGCTCACTGATCCATCCCATTTCAGCATGGATTGCTAAAGGTGATATATCCTGACTTAAACGCTCTAGCTTCACTTTACCATCTTTCATCCTTAATGTCCCTTGGTACTCTTTACCTTCTATTTCAAAGGAAAAATTTATCCTCTCTAGCTTCTGACTATGCTCCAAATTATAACGATACAGCTCTTGATTATCCAAAGTAACAACTACATCCTTCTCTCCAGCAGATTTAGAGATAAGAACTGGGATTAGCCCTAACATCGAAATACTTATAATTAAGATACAGATAATCAATATCTTATCGGCAATGGTCATGATTTTATTCAATTCTTTTAGACCCAATGTTTTGAGCATAAAAAACCACCATTCCAAAATTAATTTTAGTCTAAGCCTGAGCAATTCATTTTTTTAGTCTTAAGTTTAACCTCAATCTATATATCCAAGTATAAGGTAAAATTTAGGGTATTGCGACACTTTAGTAATATCCCCCACCTAACCTCCCCTACGAGTTTTTAAAAGACCAAAAACTCTTCGTGGAATCCCAATTTTTAAATGTCCCCTTAAAAGGGGAGGAATAAAAAGAAGTTAAAGTCCTCTCCTTATCAGGGAGAGGATTTAGGAGAGGGTGGTTTACTCACACTCATAGCTCACACTCGACACGAAAGTGTCGCACTATCTTTCTACTGTTTAATTCTAAAGTTGTTTATCTATAATTGCTCTTTAAAAACTTCAAAATTTGACTATGGATCAGCTCTTTATCACCATTGATAGTACAGACATGACCACCTTCATCAAGCCAAAGTAGTTTCTTATCATGGCTTGACACACCTTGATAGATAATCTTTGCACTAATTGGTTTGACCGTCTGATCATCCTTAGACTGAATAATCAAGATTGGTGCACTAACCTTAGCTAAATCTCCTTTGGCTATCTTTATCAATTTTAAAAGATTAGGTACTGCTGCTAAGGGGGTTGCACTATAGTAGATATCATATTCATCCTCTTTACTCTGTACTAAACCCTGTTTATCACCTTTAAATCGCTTAAAATACTGTAGCACTGGAGTAAGGTAAGCTAACTTATCAAATATCTTAATCGGAGCTGCAACAGAGATAACCCTGTCTAAATCATACTCTTCAGCCAAAATCAATGATAGTATACCTCCCATTGATAAGCCCATCACATAAACCTTATCATAGTCTCTAGCCAAATTCTCATATTCATTTCGAACTGAATTAAGCCAATCTCCCCAATCAGCCTCTTCCATCTTCTCCTCAGTAGAGCTTCCATGGCCAGGTAATAAAATTCCACTAACAGTATATCCACCTTCTTGATGTAAAAACTCGCCTAAGTACCTCATCTGACCTGGAGAAGCTCTAAAGCCATGTATCAATAAACATGCTTGGTTATTTCCTTCAAAAAAGAAAGGCTTAGCATATTCAGGTATCTTTTTCATTTGATTACACTCCTTTTTTTCAAAGGGGTTAATATGGGTATATTGCGACACTTTTTCTTTTTTATTTTTCTAACAATATCTTAGTTTCAAGTTTCATTCAAAAACTTCTGCTTTATTTATTTTAGTTCAGGTTTCGCCTAAGGGCGACCTACCTTTTTTCCATAGATAAAAAAGTAGGCAAAAAATCAAGAAGAAAATTAAACTCGCTACGCAATCAACATTAATTCAGAATAAGATAGCCAAGATACCTACTTCAAAGATTATTTTATGAACTATTATTTTTTTAGAATACTTGCTTTGCTCAAACAGAAATTTTCTTTGGTTTGAAAATCTTAAAACCTTTTAATTCTTAACTTTTAACTCTTAATTCTTAATTGTAAAAGTGTCGCACTATCTCTCCATTATATCAATTCTTCTATTATCAAAATAAATCATTATAGTAATTAAATCCAATTAATTGATTATCAGCCTCAGTATCTGAATTTATAGAGATATAATTATTAAAAAACGCAAGACCAATAACAATTATAAAAAGAATTACTGTAAAAATTCTTCCTCTATTCATCATATTCCTCCCTATTATAAACCCTAGTTCTTATAATTAATATATTAAAGAATCAATTTAATCTTATTAAGGTATTTGTATTTAATTTTAACATCTTAGGATTTGCTTCTAGAGCAATTATTCTATTTGACCAAGCTCTTTTTAGAAATCCCCTAAAATCAGTAATCTCCAATGAACAATAATCCTTTTTGTAGTCCAGCCATCATTATCTAAGTATTCCATAGTTACTGACGAAATATCCAGACCTGTTTTATTTATCTAAAACATTCAAAGAAAACTCCATCTAAACTACTGTATTAGGTGGAGATGAATTTGGATAATATTTGCAAGGTTCAACACCTTCAAATATTCAAGTTACTATGATAAAATATTAAATACAAGGTTATAAAAAACACTAATGCTAACCTACAACTTAGGTTCAGCCCCTTGTCGTACAAGTGAATATATGGAGTTGTATTGACTAATCCTTCAATACGTAAAATATTCAAAGTATCGTAAGGATTAATGTATTCCCAGAATAGCTATATAGCTATGAGGGATAATGGGTTTGTGGACAGCCCCTAGTGAATAAGGTAATCTATTTTGTAGAGGAAACTTATCTACGTGTCTTAACAGACACTTCGTGGTAAACCCACTACAAACTTCACTAAAAAGCTACGAGTAGCATATACCTATATGGTATTTGTGAAGTATAGCCAAGCTCCATCTAAATCTTGTTTTTGATTTAGGTGGTGAAGTTCACCAAGTAATATACTCTAAATCTACCTCATCCACTAAAGCCCTCTCACAGATGTTAGTCAACTGCTCTTATATCAAAATTCTACTCTAACTTAGTAATTCCCTCTTTTTTTGCAAATTAGCTTATTGTAAAAGTCATCCAACCTCAATAACAGTAACGAGTAACTAATGATGAGTAAGGAGTAAAAATAAGAAAATTTAATATATTTAAAATGTAACTTTATAGATATATTGAGACACTTTAAGTTTTAGCTACGGGTTTTAACCCGTAGTGTAACATGTCATCATCACCACAGGTTGAAACCTGTGGCTAGTAAATTTATCATTATTAAAAGTGTCCCAATCTCTCTATATAACAACACAGTTAAATCATACTCTAGATTAACATAAATAAAAAAGGTTACATCAAGCCCCAAAGCACTCAATGTAAACCTTTTATAATAACTATCTTTTCTTTACTTGTTATTTATTAAATCTATCTTTTTAATTGTAAATTGTCCATTGTTAACTGTACATTGTTCTCTAATGTTCTCCAATCTCTCCAGCCTTAGTAATAGCATATTTTGTAGCTAATGGTCCAAAAACCTCTGTTAAGGCTGCTGTAAATAAGAGTGTATTAAATACTAATAATCCTACATCATCTGTCAATTCAATATTATTAAATACTGTTAAATTGCTTTGTCCACCAATAAAGTGTTTCTGCACAGTATAAGCTAAGGCAATTGCTACTCCGCTTTGGGGTAAAAGACCCAAACCAACATACTTCTTAATCTTCTCAGGAGCATCAGATAGATAAGCTCCTAAAGAAGCTCCTCCTACCTTTCCAATTACACGAGCAATCGTATAGACAAATGCCAAAATCAAGAAACCAGCAGATGCTATACTATCTAATCTGATCTCTGTTCCTGCTAAGATAAAAAATAGTGCATATAAAGGTACAGTTAATGTCTCCATATACTCAGCAATGCCTAAGTTCTTTCTAGCAAAGTTACGATAAGCAAACCCAATGAACATATTGGTAATCAATGGTGATAAATGTAGAAAAATCGCAACAGCAGAACCACCAATAATTGTACTTACCAAAGTCAGTATCTTCTTTGTCTTATCCTCCATATTACTGATAAACTTCTGGGACAAGTATCCTATCAATAAACCTGTCAAAATAGATCCACCTATTTCAATAATTGGTGCAACTAAAGCATGAACTATTGAGATATCACCTTGCCCTAAATATAAACTTAAGGCTAAAGGCTCTACTAAACTAAAGATAATTAAAGCAATCCCATCATCTATACCAACAATAGCTAATATCATCGAAGTCAATAGACCTTCTGCATTATATTCCTTTAATACCATCACCGTTGCAGCTGGAGCTGTTGCTGAAGCTATAGCTCCTAATACTAAAGATAGGTATAAAGTTTTAGTTATAGCAAAAGTGGCTAAAGCCACTATAATAAAAGCTCCCGTTGCTTCTAAAATAGCAATATAGATGATCTTCTTTCCTAAACTCTTTAAGATTTTAAGTGAGAGTTCACTTCCAATAGTAAAGGCTATAAAAGCTAAAGCAAAGGTAGCTATATAATCAAAACTCTCTGTAGTAAAAGCATACCATTCCTTTGCCTCTTCTGAAAGAAAGGGTAACCATTCAATTATATTTACACTTAGAGCAATACCTAAAAAGACATATCCTACTACAATAGGTACATGAAATCTTTTAGCTAAAAGCACCACCAATAATGACATAAATATCAAAAATCCTATGATATAAATTACCTTATCACTTGCCTGATGGACTAAAAACCATTCTCGCATTATCTGTAGCTTATGAACTAACTCTATATCTAAATCCATACTGTCACCTCAAATAAAAGATTTAAATTAAGAAGATATCTATCTTATCAATTTATAGCCATAAGATTGCTCCTATTATTATAAGATGTTAATTATGAATTTCGCCTGCTTTAGTAACAGCATACTTAGTGGCCAATGGTCCAACAACTTCAGTAATAGCTGTAGTAAATAATAAAATATTAAAGACTAATGTTCCTACTTCAGGTAAATCTACAAAATCTCGTTGTACAGTATAAGCCAAAGCTACAGCTACACCAATCTGAGATAATAATCCCATACCTATATACTTTTTAATTTTAGGTTCTGCTTTAGCTAAAGTGGCACCTAAAGAAGCACCTCCCATTTTACCAATAACCCTTGAGATAGTATAAACTAAAGCTATAATTACAAAGCCACCTTTAGTTATCTGCATGATTTGAATCTTAGTACCTGCTAAGATAAAGAACATAGCATACAAAGGAATAGTCATAGTCTCCATATCCTCAGCAACTCCAGGGTTCTTCTTAGCAAAGTTTCGGTAAGCAAAACCTACACACATATTAGTAATTAACGGAGATAAATGTAAAGCTACTGCTGTAGCAGAAGCACCGATTACTGTAGCCACCAAAGTTAAGACCTTTTTTGTCTTATCCTCTAGCCTTACAATAAATTTAACGGATATATAACCTAGCAATACTCCAAATCCGATTGCTCCTACTATCTCTAGTAATGGTTCAAAAAAGGCATTCATAATCGATAATTCACCAGACCCTGATGCCTTAATCAATGAAATAGGTTCAGCAAAACTAAAGATAGCAAGAGCTACCGCATCATCAATCCCTATTACTGCCAATAGGGTAGAGGTCAAATTACCCTCTGCATTATACTCTTTTAGCACCATAACAGTTGCTGCTGGTGCCGTAGCAGAAGCGATTGACCCTAAAATCAAAGCCAGATAAAATGGTTGTCCGAAGGCTAACATTGCTCCTGTAACCAATAAGAATGCTCCTACAGACTCAAAGATAACGATTAAGGCAATCTTTTTACCTAAACTCTTTAAGATTCTAATGGAAAGCTCACTTCCTATAGTAAAGGCTATAAAGGCCAAGGCCAAATCAGCTACATAATCAAAACTTTCAACACTGTAAGCATACCACTCTTTTATCCCATTAGATAAAAAAGGAAGCTTATCTATGATACTTACACTAAAGAGTATCCCCAAAAATACATAACCTACTACTATAGGTACTCTATACTTTTTAGTCAATAGTACTACAAATAATGCAAATACAATTAACAATCCAACTATATATAACTCCTTGTTACTTGCTTGATTAGCTAATAACCATTGCTTCAACTCGTATAATGTTCCAATTGATTTTAGATTCATTGTTGATTTTCCCCTACCTCTAATAGATAATAAAGTAAATCTGCTCTAGAAATATAACCTCTTAATTTGTTATCATTATTTACAACATAGAGATAAGATTCCTTATTATCTAACATGATATCTGCTATATTATCCATCTTATCATTCTCTTTAACAGCAGTTGTATTATTTGACATATACTCCTTAACCTTTCTATCTTTAATTTCAGCTAAATTCTCTGCAGCTTGATTAACCTGATATAGTAAACGATGGCTCTCCAAAAAACCATACTGTTCAGGGATAATATTCTTTAATAAATTTCTACTATAAATAGTCCCTAAAAACTTATTTTCATCATCCACAACTGGCAAAACTGACATCTCTATCTTATTCATAACTCTAATAACATCTTCAATACTATCCTCTTCACAAACAGAGTTCATAGTTCTCATCATATACTTTCTTACAGTACTCATTCAACTACACCCCCAGCTTCTTAATTATAATATTATCGGTCTTCTCCTTAATCATAGCTCGATCTGCTAAGAAAATCTCCTTACTCTCAGCAATAGCTAAGGCTGCTGCTCCAGCATATTTATTTGCTTCTAAGAAATCAAAACCATACTGATAAACATAATCAAAAAAAGCAGCATTATAAGCTTCTCCTGCTCCTAACCAGTTTCTTAAACAAAAATCACGAGGTGTTAGCTGATAAACATCACCATTTTTATCAAATAATAAACGAGAGCAATGAAATGGCATCATTACATATTTCGCACCATTTTCTTGTAGCTTTTTACCTGCCCATATGTAATCCTCATCATTGACTATCTTCTTATCCAATATCTTATTAGTGTGTTTGAAATAAGGGACAACAACTTTAGGTTGCTCCTCCAAGGCCCGATTTAAGACCTCACCACTGGCATGTAAATAAACATCCTTACCTGCTTCATGACAGATTTGAATCAGCCTTTGGTAGATACTGAAATTGACCCCCTCAGGAATTGATCCTGAAATCATAATAAAGTCACTGTCTATGATTCCACGCCTAAAACGTTTAATCAAACTTTTAACATCACCATGTTCTACCTTATAACTATAATCATTATAATGGGTATAAGTTACTGGATCTCTAGAAATAACAAAGATATTATTTCTGATTTCACTTTCAGTAAAGATATAGTTTGTAGTAATCCCATGCTCTTGAACCATCTTTTCAAAGAATAACCCTTGTCTACCACCAACAAACCCTATATTCTGTACATCAGAATATCCAAGTTTCCTTAAATTGATAGCACTTAAAAGCCCTTTCCCCCCAGGAGATACCTTAATATCTCTTTCAGTATAAAGATACTGATGAGACTTTGGTTTATTCTCCTGTACAAAATATTCCCGGTCTATTGCCGGATTTAATGTTACTGTAGTAATCATCTTTCTACCTCCCAACATGAATTATTGTTACTTAAATATATTATTACTTAATATATTTTTATTATATTATACTCCTTTAATGACAATTTTTAAAGCTATTGATAGAATAAATTGAGTTTAATTAAGAATAAACTATATATTTTTGTAGCTAATTAAACTAAATTTATTATTATCTACCTATAAAATATAAAATAGTATCAGATTTCTGATACTATTTTATATCAACCCCACTAATACATTATAGTATATGGATTTTATCATATTTTGATATATTTGTCTAATCCTAGTTTATTTGACTAAAAACCTTTTCTAAAACACCAATTACTTGATCTACATCTTCAGTACTAATAACCAATGGTGGTAAGAACCTTAAAACATTCTTGCCAGCTGTTAGCACCAAAATTCCATTTTCTATGACTTTAGTTACAATCTCTTTAGCTTCCATCTCTAGCTCTAAACCTAAGATTAATCCCATACCTCTTAGTTCTTTAATGAAATCATACTTATCTTTTAAATCTAATAATCTATTATAAAAGTAAGTTCCAACCTCTTTAACATTATCCAAAACACCTTGATTTAAGATGATATTTAAAGTAGTATAAGCTGCTTGACAAGCTAAAGGATTACCACCAAAGGTTGAACCATGGTCACCAGGCTTAAAGGCTTGAGCAACCTCATCCTTAGCCAAAAATGCTCCAATTGGGACACCATTACCCAAAGCTTTAGCCAAGGTTAAAATATCTGGCTCTACTCCATAATCTTGATAAGCAAAGAGACTTCCTGTTCTTCCAATACCGGTCTGAATCTCATCAAAGATTAGTAAGATTCCTTCTTGGTCACATAACTCTCTTACCCCTTTTATATACTCTTGGGTAGCTGGATTGACACCACCCTCTCCTTGAATTAACTCTAGCATAATAGCTGCTGTCTTATCATCTACAGCCTCTTTTATTGCTGCTAAATCATTATAAGGCACATATTTAAACCCTTGAGGGATTGGTGTATAAGGCTTATGATACTTCTCTTGCCCTGTTGCTGCCAAAGTCTTCAAGGTTCTACCGTGAAAAGAGTTTTTGGCTGTTATAATTTCATATCTTTCTTCATCCTTTTCTTTGAAATACTTCTTAGCCAACTTAATAGCACCCTCATTAGCCTCGGCACCACTATTACTATAAAAGACCTTATCAGCATAACAATTATCTATCAATAACTTAGATAACTTAGCTTGTATCTCATAATAGTAAAGATTAGAAGCATGAATTAACTTACTAACTTGCTCTTTTAAAGCTTCACTAAACTCTGGATAGTTATATCCTAAAGCATTTACAGCAATCCCTGCGGTGAAATCTAAATACTTCTTACCTTCATTATCATATAAGTATACCCCTTCTCCCTTCTCCAATACCATTGGAAAACGTGGGCCAAAGACATTCATAAAATAATCTTGATCTGCCTGAATAATCTCTTGTTTATCCATTCTCTACTCCTCCTTTAAGTTCAGTAACGGGTAACCAGTAACGAGTGATGAGTAAAACAATAATCATTATCAAATCTCTTCACTCTTTACCGCTCTATTAATCTATCATCGTTCCAATTCCACTCTCAGTAAATATTTCTAATAAGAGTGCATGGGGGATTCGTCCATCTAAGATATGGGTTCTGTTAACACCCTTATTTAAAGCTGTAATACAAGAATCTACCTTTGGAATCATTCCCCCTACTATCTTTCCATCTTTGATCATCTCTTGGGCTTCTGCTACTTTTAGTCGAGAGATTAAAGAGTTCTTATCCTCGGGATTATCTAAGATACCTTCTACATTGGTCAACAAAATCAACTTCTCTGCCCCTAATGCTGCGGCTAACTCTCCTGCTACTAAATCGGCATTAATATTATAGCTCATTCCAGCTTCGTCTACTCCCACTGGCGCGACTATCGGCAGGTAACCATTATCAATCATAGTTATTAGTATCTCGGGATTAATTTTTTTTATCTCACCTACATGACCCAAATCAAAGCCATCCTCTAGCTCATATTTTTTAGCCTGAATCAAGTTATTATCCTTACCTGATAAGCCCACTGCTTTGTTCCCTGCCAAGTTGGCTAAAGAGACTATCTGACTATTAACCTTACCTAATAGTGCCTGCTCTACAACCTCCATAATCTCCTTATTAGTCACCCTCAAACCTTGGTAAAAGTCACTTTCTAAATTTAACTTCTTCAAATTTTCACTGATAACTGGTCCACCACCATGGACGATAACTGGATTGACCCCTACATACTTCAATAAAGTAATATCCTCTAAAACAGAGACCATCAAATCTTGATTGATCATAGCATTACCACCATATTTGATAACTACAGTCTTATTAGAATACTCCTTCATATATGGTAAAGATTCTATTAAAATATCTGCTTTCTTAATTAGTTCCTCCACTAATACTGCCTCCTTTGGATTCAACAAAATATACAATGTATAATTTACAATTGACAGTTAAGACCTTTTAAATCAAGAACTTTAAGCAAAACTAATTAAAGATAATAAGAATTGCTTGAACCATTTAATCTTTTAATTGTACACTGTACATTGTCAATTGTAAATTGCTTTTGCTACTATTAAGTATGGTACTCTGCATTAATCTCTACATACTTATAAGAGAGGTCACAGGTCCAGACCTTATCACTATACTCTCCAAGATTTAAGTTGACCTCTATTTTAATCTCCTCATCATTAAGTAGATTTGCTTTTGTCTCTGCTTCATGTTCAATTACTCTTTCTCCCTGCTCTAATAATACTAGATCATTAATCTTGATCTCTACCTTACTTAAATCGAGTTCTACTCCAGAAGCTCCAATCGCCATTATTATCCTGCCCCAATTAGGATCTTGACCGAACATAGCTGTCTTGACTAGCTGAGAATTGGCAATCTGTTTAGCTATTTTAGTAGCCTTTTTAAGGGATTGAGTCCCTTTAATCTCTACTTCAATAAACTTGGTAGCACCCTCTCCATCACGAACAATCTGATGAGCCAAATAAGTACAAATATATTTTAATGCCCCTAAGAAAGTGTTATAATCTTCATCCTTATTAGTAATAGTAGGATTTTTAGCCTTCCCGTTGGCTAAAACAGTCACCATATCATTGGTGCTCTGATCACCATCTACGGTAATTCTATTAAAGCTCTGATTTACTGCTTCCACTAAGGCTTCTTGTAATAAACTACTATCAATTGCTATATCTGTAGTCAAAAATCCTAGCATCGTTGCCATATTTGGTTCAATCATCCCTGAACCTTTAGCAATTCCACCTAATTTGACCGTCTTATCCCCCAATTCAAACTCTATTGCTAGCTCTTTGGCATATGTATCTGTAGTCATAATCGCCTCTGCTGCCTTTTGACCACCAGATTGACTTAAATCTGCTACTGCTTTATCAATTCCTGCTTTAACTTTATCCATTTCCAAAAACTCTCCGATAATTCCTGTTGAAGCAACTAGGACTTGCTCCTTCTCTATACCTAACTTTTCAGCAGTAAAGCCAATCATCTCTTGGGAGTCTTGATAACCTCTTTCTCCTGTACAAGCATTAGCATTACCACTATTAACGATTATTGCTTGAGCTAAACCATCTTTGATATTCTCTTTATTTAAATGTACACAACTAGCAGCACATTGATTGGTAGTAAACACACTAGCTACCTTAGCAGGGCTCTGACTATAAATCAAAGCTGTATCCTTCTTGCCACTCTTTTTAATCCCACCAGTAACTCCACTTGCTAAAAAACCTTGAGGTGCAGTAACTCCACCACTTATCTCTTTATATAAATTAGCCATAATCTCCTCCCCTTTACTTCTCGATTGATAATCTAACTCCTTGTGCTAGTAGAACAATTTAGAGATAGTGCGACATTTTCGTGTCAGGAATCGGGAATCTGGAATCAGTCTGTTTTACTGATAACTGGTTCCTGACTCCTGATTCCTAAAATTGTCCCAATACCCCTATAAAAAGACACTATATATAACTTTAGACTAGCACAACAGATTAATTTAATTCCTTTTACCTTTAATTATACACTATCAGTTAGAAATTATAAATATAGCCCCACATTATCTAAACCTAAAGTTTCACCCCAACCTGCTAAGATATTTAAATTCTGTATCGCTTGCCCAGCAGCACCTTTAAGTAGATTATCAATAGTAGAGATTACTATCACTCTATTAGTCCTCTCATCTACTGTCAACCCAATATCACAGTAATTTGAACCAGCTACATGTTTAATCTCTGGTAACTTCCCTTCATCCATAACTCTTACAAACTTCTCACCTTGATAATAATCTTGATAACACTTTAATAAAAATTTAGTATCTATATTTTCTATTAAATTGGCATATACTGTAGCTAAAATACCTCTATTTATTGGTAAAAGATGTGGAGTAAAGGATAGACTAATATCCTTTTTAGCTAATATACCCAACTTCTCTTCTATCTCTGATGTATGGCGATGATTTGCTACCTTATAGGCTTTAAAATTATTATTAACCTCACAGAAATGAGACCCTAAAGATAACTTTCTTCCAGCACCACTTGTTCCTGATTTGGCATCAATAATAATATTTCCTAAATCAATTAAATCATTATCTACCAAAGGGGCTAATGCCAAAATAGATGCAGTGGGATAACAACCTGGGTTAGCTACTAGTCTACTATCTTTAATCTCCTTACGATTTAATTCAGGTAGACCATACACTGCATCCTTGAATAACTCAGGGCTATTATGAGTCTTATACCAGCTCTCATAGGTTTCTAAGTTATCATAGCGATAATCCCCACTTAAATCTATTATCTTTAAACCTTTAGCTAGTAATTGAGGTACAACCTCCATAGATACTCCATGGGGTAATGCAGTAAAGACAAGATCTGAACTTTCTGCTAGTTTATCGATATCTAAAGCTTCACATTTGATATCTGCTTCCCCTCTTAAATTTGGATATATATCTGATATTACTTCTCCATCAAAACTCCGAGAAGTCAATATCTCTAATTCTACCTTTGGGTGTTTATTAAGTAATCTGACCAATTCTAATCCGGTATATCCTGTAGAACCGACTATACTTACCTTCATTCTTGATTCCTCCTTAAGTATAACTATACTTATTTTATTTATAATTATACATCTTATAGTATAAAAATACAAATGTTTTTTCCATTAAACTTATAAAAAACTTAATTACAAATAAAATCATTTTTTTACACAATTATTCTTATCCATTTAAAATCCCTTTTTGTATACAATTTTATTCTATAATGTTAAAAGAGAAAGGAGGGATTAAGATGGTTGATAATAGTACAAATTTAAAAGAAGAGTTAGAAGCTCTTCGTAAAAAACTAAGAGAATTATCTAGTAAAGAAGAACAATTGACAGCTAAGGAATTAATTGAGCTAAGTCAAAAACTAGACAAATTAATTATGAAGTTTTATAAGCAAAACTCATAATTAAAAGAGGAGCAGGAAAATTCCTGCTCCTTAATAAATCAACATCATATTTTAGACCTAAGATTAAGTCTAAGTAAAGTATTAAAGGGATAACTTTTATTCAAGCTCAGTCTTAGATTTAGACTAAAAGTATCATCTTAGCTATTTATATGTACTTCTTTTTTCTAGATTAAAAGTTAGCCTATTAATCCATAAACAGCTTAACTCCATAAGATATTGTTGCTCCACCTATTGCCAAACCAAAAATCCAACTAGGTAATGTCTTAAGGACTATAACTCCTCCAATTAGACATAATAACATTCCTGCTCCACCTTTAATCTGAATCTTATTATTTAGATAGAATCTCTTTAATTTATAGATGATAATCTCCTCCCTTTAAATAAATTAGACATATAAAATTTAATAATCTATAATGGCAAGTAATGGGGATATAGCGACACTTTTAAAATTAGCGTGAGTGGGTGTGTGAGTGTGAGTAAACCCCAATGAAAAGAAGTTTTACACACACTCACACTCATAGCTCACACTCGACACAAAGTGTCGCTTTATCTCTATATTATGTCACCACCTTCTTCCAAAATAAATCTAGATAATAACCTGTTAACAGACACAGGCTCTAATCAAGGTATAGTCATTATATGCCATTAAATATAAAAATGTGAGGAAAATTATAAAAGTTAATCAAGTATATAATCTAAAGAAAAAAGACGAATAATCAAGATATCTGAAAATAAATAACTATAATCAATAATATCAAGCTTGACCTATATGGGAACATAAGTTATAATTCTTATTGTGCCATAGGGGAGTAGCTCAATTGGTAGAGCACCGGACTCCAAATCCGGGTGCTGTGGGTTCAAGTCCTATCTCCCCTGCCAATAAATACAGTGAACAGTTAAAGTTCAAAAACTTTAACTCTTTTAACTGTAAACTATAAACCGTACACTGTCAACTATATAATATGTGCTAACGTAGCTCAGCTGGTAGAGCAGCTGACTTGTAATCAGCAGGTCGTCCGTTAGCTCCATTAAAATACAGTTTACAATTGCCAATTGGCAGTGGTTTACATGAAGAGTCATGTTTTCAGACTTGTAAGAACAATTAAGTTCAAAAGCTTTGAAAACTTAGTTTTTAACTGTACACTATACACTGTCAACTGATCTTTTGCCGAGGTGGCGGAATAGGCAGACGCACCGGACTTAAAATCCGGTGGGATTTAACTCCCGTGTCGGTTCGAGTCCGACCCTCGGTACCACTTAAAATTCAGTTTATAGTTGATAATTAATAGTGAATAGTTAAATGCAAAAGAATTAATACTGAGCTAAAGCTCAGCTTTTTTATTTTTTGATAAGATAATTTATATTTTATAAATTAGATATTTATGGATATAAAGCTACACTTTCGTGTCGGGAACCAGGAATCTGGAATCAGTATAGTTTATAGGTTCCTGATAACTGATTTCAGATTCCTAAAAGTGTCACTTTATCTCTATATAAAGAAAACACATAGAGCAATTGCTCTATGTGTTAATGTATAAACTTGTTGGCATAGCTATCTAACTCTTCATTCTCTATCAACAACTCTAAAATATCACTACCAAAACTTTTATCTACCCCTTCTCTAACTATCAAGTCTAAACCACCAATTACACTTTCAAAGAGGTTAATCTTCTTATCTAATAGATGAATTATCTTCTCTTCAATTGTATTTTTAGTAGATAAATTATAGATTAAAACATCCTTCTCTTGCCCCAAACGATGTACTCTACCTATTCTCTGCTCTACCTTCATTGGATTCCAAGGTAGATCATAATTGATGATAGTATTACAAAACTGTAGATTAATACCTTGACCACCTGCTTCAGTACTGATTAAGACATCACCATTTTTCATAAATTGTTGTTTAGCCCATTCCTTCTGATTATCTCTAAGCTTCCCACTAAAAATAACAGGTTGATAACCTTGTTGATAAAGATGATAACAGATATACTGTTGGGTAGCCCGATATTCAGTAAATATAATTGCTTTTCCATCAGTGTCACCTAGAATCTTCTCAACCATCTTCATCTTCTGGTTCTCAGTAATTGAAATAGCCAATTCATATAACTCACATAATCTCTCTTTAATCCCTTCATAGTTTTCTGACTTGCACATCTTCTCTAAAGTTTTAGAGACTGCAAAGGAGCTACTACAGACCTCTCGTTGCAATGTTAGCAGATGGAAGATACTCTTATTAGCGTTGATGCACTTTCTATACTCACTTTTAACTAAACTAGTAATACCATCATAGAGCTTTTGTTCTTTTTCGGTTAAGCTTAAAGGAATTAATTTAACCTTTCTATCGGTATAATATAAATCTATCTCTTCTCTCTGATTACGTATCATTACCTGTGATAAATCATCCTGCAAATCATCTAAATTTTGGGCTGAATGCTTGTCCTTGACATAATTATCTTTAAAATCAGAGTAATTACCAAACAAATCAGGTTTTAATAAAGCTACTAGGTTATATAATTCCTTTAAATCATTTTGAATAGGAGTAGCTGTTAATAATAATAAATATTTTGCAGGAATCTGCTCAACAAACTTCCAGTTTTGAGTTTTAGAGTTCTTCAAACGATGTGCCTCATCCACAATTACCATATCAAAACCGCGCTGATAAATATGGTCACAATGTGGTTTGCGTTTGGCCTTATCTAATGAGGAGATAATCACATCAAAATAATGCCAACCTTTACCCTTACGGTTATTAAAACAATCAATCTGAAATTTATGAGTCAACTCTTGCCACCATTGAAAACCTAAAGAAGCGGGAGTTAAAACCAAGCAAGTTTTAACATCACCTCTGACCATATACTCTTTTAGAATCATTCCAGCTTCAATTGTTTTACCCAAACCAACCTCATCAGCTAAGATAGCCCTACCGTCCATTTGATCAATCACCTTATTGACAGTCTCTATCTGATGAGGAAATAGTCCCATCTCTCGTTCTTGCCAATAATCATTTAGTATATCTAAAGCCCTTAAATTATCAGTATCTATTTGATTCATTGCCATTTATCTCACCTCGTATAAGTGCTATATATTCTGTATCACTTATTAGTTTAACCGAAGTAAATTAGTATAATTAAGATAACTTTATGAAAGAAAGGCTAAGAGTGTTAAAATTTATAGTTTTTATTTTAATATTTAATTATGGGGACAGTGGAAGACTTTTTATTAGATAGTTAGGGATTAGGTGGCTAGGTAGTTGAATTTTCTTAACCATTACCCACCTACCGCCTAAATATCGCTTTTTCTATATACTAGACTAACCACTTATTAAAATAAAATATATTCAAAATAAAAATGCACCTTATAAGATGCATTTTAAAAATTGCTCTTCTATTTTATAACTACAAATCTCACTATCTAAAACAAATCTCATCTTCTCTACCCCTTCTTCATTCTCTAAAATTTTATCAATAATATCATTAAATAATATTGACTCCAATCATCCCCCCAAAAGCTGATATTAAAAATCCAATCACAATTCGAGAAATCAAGCTAAAGGAAAAAACAACTGGATTCCACAGACTCCCCAAAAGAACTATTACCAGCATATATATCAATCCTACTAAACCTCCATTAGCCCAACCTCTTCCACCTGCTGAGTAGGCTGCGACAATCCCACCTATAAATATAGCTAAATAATTGACTATAAATAAAATTCTACTAGCTGATTGATTAGCAGCATTTGATAAGCTAATAATCATTCCTAGAACTAAACTACCCATTAACAGCAAAATTAAGCTGACTACCAATCCAAATAAGATACTACTTACTTTAATAACAGAGCCTTCATTTTCAGATTGTGCCATAAAATCTCCTCCATAAAGCTTTTACTTTAAAATATTCATTTTAAAGTATTAAATATTACTACAAATTCCAGTTTTTTAACTTTTCTATTTCAGAATCTGCTGTTAAGGAGAATTTAACAGGAGTAATAGAGGCAATCCCTTCTTTAACTGTTGATACATCAGTATCAGCAGAATTTCCTTCTTCCACAGCTTCTCCTGCCAACCAATAATAGCTCTCTCCTCTAGGGTCTATTCTCTGTTCAAAAGTATTTTTATAACTTCTATTACCAAGTTTAGTAATTCTATGCTTACCATTACAATCTACTGGCACATTAACATTTAAGATAACATCATCAGGAATATCTACTTTTTGATACTCTTTTAATAATTTAGAGATAAATTTAGCTGAATAAGAAAAGTCCCATCTGTCATCAGTAACTAACGAAACTGCAATCGCTGGTATCCCTAACAATAATCCTTCTACAGCTGCTGATACAGTCCCAGAATAGAGTACATCATACCCCATATTTGGACCAGCATTAATCCCTGAGATTACTATATCAGGCTGTTGATCCAACAAAGACTCTATAGCAATTTTAACACAATCAGCAGGGGTTCCATCTATAGCTATACACTTTGACTTTAAATCAGAAAAAGTCATATCTTTGGCTCGTAACGGGTGATGAATCGTGATAGCGTGACCTGTTGCACTTCTTTCTCTATCTGGTGCTACCACCACTACCTCATGTTCTTGCTCTAATTCTTGGCATAGTCTTTGAATACCTGGCGCAAAAATACCATCATCATTTGTCAATAATATCTTCATTTTATCTCCTCCTATATATATGTGTATAATTTCAGAATAAAACTTAATGGATATATTGGGACACTTTCGTGTCAGGAATCAGGAATCTGGAACCAGTGTTTATAACTGATTCCTGACTACTGATTCCAGGTTCCTAAAAGTATCGCAATATCCTTTTATTATTCCTCTCCAATATATTTAAATACTGCTTTTGGTCTTCCAATTAAATATCCAATAATACTACCAATAATAACTGGTAAGCTCAAATTCAAGTTGAAAATCTCACTAACTATTACCATAGTAGCCAAAGGAATATTAGCAATAGATGATAAGGTAGCCGACAAACCTATGACCACTAAAATATGTAAAGGGATATTAGGGAAGATATGATACAATAAATTCCCTGTTAAGGCACCACTAATCAAGGCAGTATCTACAATAGCTGCACTACACCCCCCTCCAATAATCACCATAGTTAACAATATCTTTAATACAACTAATATAATCATTCTTCCTTCTCTTAAAGGAATAAAAAACAATTGCTTTGTATCTCCAATATCTGTAAAAGAGCCCACCTGCAATAATCTCATCACTATTAAGACTATAAATCCTGCAATAATAGGCTTTAAAAAAAATTTTACCCTTAACCTATTAAAATAACTATCTATAAAATCAAATATACTGATAAAGCTTTGACCAATTATACCACAGATAGAGGCCACAAAGATTAATAAAAATAATTCCTTTAAGGTTGCTTCAGGTAGAGCCAAATCAATATTTAAACTAGGCTGAGGTAAAAAGGCATGGTAAAAATAGTAGCCAAAACTACTACCTAAAATAGCAGGAAATAAATCATTATAATCTAAAGAAGACTTATAAAGAATCTCACTGGCAAAGATTCCTCCACCTAAAGGGGCGCCTAGCAGCGGTCCTAAGGTAGCAGCAGCTCCACAGACACTTAAAACCCTATAATCCAATCGTGAAGTAAATATCCTAACTTTAAAGTAATTAAAGAGCTTATCAATTACTATTGCCATACTACTACCAATTAATAATAATGGTCCAACTAAACCACCTATCCCCATCAGGCCCAAAGTTATAGTAGTAACAAAAAACTTACTAATTAATAGCCTGACAGGCTCCTGCAAAGGATATTCACTATTAGTATATTTTATATATATATCGGTTCCCAGTCCACTAGCTCTAAAATCAACATAATAAAGTATTATCGCTATTATCAAAGAACCTATTAATGGAGCAATATAGTATTTATTATAAATAGATTCATTTAAATAAGTTATACCTTTCTCTAATGCCAATACAGTAATTGCTCCAAAAAAGCCTAATAATAGATTAATCATTAGCCATTTTATAATATAAAATCCTATTTTTTTATAAAAATCATCTAAAGACATGACATCAACTACACCCCTTAGTCAGTAATATTCAAGAATCTTTTAGAAAATTTAAGAAATAACTAGTATGATTACTCTCATTGTATTATTATTTTCAATCAATTACAATATGTAAATTTATTTGGCCAGTCTTAATTGCTAGTCAATTAAAAGTACTTAAACAGCAATTGAAGCTGACTCAACAATTATAAAGTAGAATTTAATGGATATATTGCGACATTTGTAGGAATCAGGAGTCAGGAAGCAGTTATCAGTAAAATAAACTTATTCCAGATTCCCGATTCCTGACAGGCAAGTGTCGCATTATCTCTATAAAATAGTTATCAATTACCTTAAAGTTTGACAAGCATATAATAGCCTATAAAAGATAATAATCAGAAGAAAAATAGATTATTATCAATATAATCTTGAATAATCAACAAATACATCATTTTTAAGTATTGACATTCACTCCAAATTAATATAAAATTATCTTCGTCGGCAAGGAAAATAGCGGAGCATGGCGCAGTTTGGTAGCGCACCTGGTTTGGGACCAGGGGGTCGCAGGTTCAAATCCTGCTGCTCCGACCAATAAATCAGTTAACG
>NZ_JBSQYM010000007.1:0-55738 GCF_055140805.1 Orenia sp. | reverse complement strand
TGGAATCAGTATGTTCTACAGATTCCTGATAACCGATTCCCGATTCCTAAGGTGTCGTAATATCTCTCTATTGTTTCATTCTAGAGTTGTTTGTCTATATAACACGAAAATAATTTAAATTAATTTAGCAACGCCCTGAGGTAATTTATCCGAAGAAGTACTCTTGGGGTGCGAATTAACACGAATCATACGAATTAAAGATTTAAAAGACCTTGACTTAAATTCGTGTTTATTCGGGAGATTCGTTGCAAAAAATTATTTTGACTTTTTTAAAATTAATCGTAATTGCTAGTATGAAATCTTTATCGGTTTCTA
The DNA here is from genome assembly GCF_055140805.1 of Orenia sp. NCBI lineage: Bacteria > Bacillati > Bacillota > Clostridia > Halanaerobiales > Halobacteroidaceae > Orenia > Orenia sp. Next base: position 55,423 of record NZ_JBSQYM010000007.1, on the reverse strand, counting down.
TATATATTGTTAGATGAATTTCAATAGAGGTGAATAATAATTAATTGGTATATGGGAATACTTTTGTAAAATAGTTATCGCCAGTTAGTAATCTGTTAAATATACAGGTTACTGATTTCTGATTTCTGACAACTGGAATTTTGTAACATCTATCTCTAGTTATACCTAAGTTTAAGTTTATATTATTTACATCAGTAAAAATTACCTCTCATAAAGTAAGCTAGATTGTAAAAGCTATAAATAGTTAGTTAGAATAAGGGAGGGAAATAAATGCAAGCAACAATGACTTATTCAGAGGTAACTGTAACTCCTACACCAATTACTGCTGGGGAGAAAGTTACTGTTAGGTATGATGGATTACTAAATGAGAATGGTGCTAGTAAGGTATATTTACATGCTGGGGTTGGTTTTAAGGATAATTGGAGAGATGTAACAGACATTGAGATGCAGTCGCAAAGTGATGGCAGTTGGAGTGCCCAATTAAGAATTAATACGACTGATAGATTTAATTTCTGTTTCAAAGACTGCGCTAATAATTGGGACAATAATGGTGGTAGTAACTGGAGTTTTGAGGTTCATAATGGACAGATGTACAGTTAATAAAGTTATAAAGAAGAAGCCTTCGATTTTAATCGAAGGCTTTTTTTAATCTTTAAATAAGGTAGCAGAGGATTTATGGTCAATTTGGGGTTTATAATCTAATGGGTTTTTAGGATGATAATCTACATAGAACTTTTGACCATTAATTACTTTCATCCATAATCCATTGTCAGAATACTTATGAGGTTTTTGAGTAGGAATAAAGACAGAATTCGATTCTGCTAAAGGAATAAATAGCTTACCTTCTGTTAACAAACCAATTTCTCCATAATAGTGATGATTGTTATGAGGAGCTTTAATGTACCAGTTACCAGCTGTAGGTGAAATTTTCACATCAAAGAAGTCATCTTGATTGCTGGTTATATCATAGACCCTAATAATAGGCTCTGTTTTTTCAGTCTCTAGTCCAGTTACATTCCAATAAGTATAAATCCAATAAGGGTCTTTAGCTAATAGGATAAGCTTATTTCTGTTAAATAGTTCCCAAAGTTTTTTATCTGCATCTTCATAATTGCTAATATTGTTTATATTAATTCTATTATTATCACCAGGGATTCTAGCAAACTCTACATCATCTTTGGCAAGGTTTCTTCGCCAATAGTTACTAATTAAGAGGTTGCTATTAGGCTTATAGTTACTATTTTTTAATTTATTTTCATCTTTATTGTTCTTATCTATACTTGTGAGTTCTGAACTGCTTTCCATATTATAATTCATTTGTTTCAAATGAATATCTGTTAAATTTCTCTTGCTGTGATTATCTTTTATATTATCGTCTTTGGTAAGTCGAAAAAAGTAGACTACAATTGCTAATACTAAGAATGTTAGTAATAGAGCCATATTAGATATTCACCTCTTTATAATTTAGGTTATTTAAGCCTTGATAGATTCTATAATCTAGGTTAGGGAATAGATTGTTCTTACTTTCTAATTTTTGCAAGTAATTGATATCAAAAGAGTTATTTTGGAGTTGATTGATCAAATTATTAAAATTTTCTAGGTGCTCATTAGTGCGCCTAATAGCATAATCCTTCATGGTATTATTTTTGATGATAAAAGCCCAGTCACTACTTTGGGCAAGTAGTATCTCTCGTGCCAATTGATTTAAGAATCTTTTTTGTAGTTTATCGGGATTTGTGAAGTGCTTAGCCATGATAATCATCTGTTCAGTTACTGCATGTAACTTTGGATAAATCCAATCATTGCTTTGATCTAACCAAACTTGGCTATAACCTGAATCTCCCCAACTGGAAAGTGAAGGAGTAGCTACTTGGTTGATAGGGAAATAATCTAAATATTCACTTGGAGTAATTAATCTAATATTAGCTTCATCAGCATGATAGATTTTTGATATTAAAGCTTCTAGCCAAATTGGTCCTTCATACCACCAGTGACCAAATAGTTCAGTATCATAAGGGGAGGTGATAATTGGGGGTCTATCCATACAAGTTTTAAGGTTACGGATTTGTTCTTGCCGTTTTTCTAAGAAATTATTTGCATGGATGACTGCTTTTTGTTTGGCCCAAATTGGTTTATAAACCTCCTTGTTATTGTTAACTTTATTAGTGATTCTATAATATTTTATGCCAGTATTCTTTCTAAATCCTTTAGGATGAATATAGTCTTTGATATATTCATAATCTAAATCAAAGCCAATATCACGATAAAATTCTCTATAATCATAATCACCAGGGTATCCTTGAACAGAACTCCAAACTTGACGAGAAGTTTCGGTATCTCTACCAAATGCAGCTACTCCTGATGGACAATAGATTGGTGCAAAGTGAGCATAATGAGGTTTAGGCTGAGCATTTAGAATACCATGGGTGTCTACAAAAAAGTACCTAATTTCCTTCTTCCATAGGAATTCATCAAGACCAGGGTAATAACCACACTCAGGTAGCCAAATCCCTTTAGGGTTAGTATCAAAATGTTCTTGATAAACTTGTATACCTGCTTCAAGCTGTGCATTAACTGCTTCAGGATATATATTCATTAAAGGTAAATAGCCATGGGTAGCAGTACAAGTGATCACTTCAAGTATCCCAATGTCTTGAAATTGCTTAAAAGCCTTTATGAGATTGCCTTTATATTTATTGAATATCTCTTTACATTTAATAAAATTTTTATTATACATTTCAGCCACTTGATAAAAATCGGGTTGCTCTGCTGTTCTTGTTAATTCCTTTTCACTTAATTCAATTAATTTATCAAGATAATTTAAATATCTTTCTTGTAATAATTGATCTGTTAGCATAGAAATTAGAGTTGGTGATAAAGAGATGGTTAGTTTAAAGTTTACATTATTATTAACTAGCCTTGAGAAGACATCAATTAATGGAATATAAGTCTCAGTAATTGCTTCATAAAGCCAATCTTCTTCTAGAGCTGAACTATCTTCTGGATGCCGAACAAAGGGTAAATGAGAATGTAGAACCAAAGATAAAAATCCTTCTGTTTCCATAGAAGCCTCCTTTAAAAACCTCATTTTTTATTAATATGTTAAAATCAAAGGTAAGCTATTCATAATAAATTATTAATTAAAGCCACTATTTTCTCTCTTAAACTTAGTTTAAGCAGAATCTTATCTTTAATTCATCATTTCGTATAAAAAGAATTTAACAGGGATAATTTATAATATAGATATAGAATAACGTCCTGTACTAATGGAAAAATAATACAATATAGAGATAATGCGACACTTTTAAATATCAGTGTGAGTGGGTGTGTGAGTAAACCCCAATAGAGAAGGCACTTCACACACACACTCATAACTTACACTAACACGAAAGTGTCCCAATATATCCATAAAGATAAATTATTTATAGTATACTCTCCTTTGATAAATAAACTATGCTTTGCAGGATTTTAATTCTTATTAAAGAAATATAATTGGTATATAATGTAAAATAATTTTTTAAAGATTTATTTTAATAGAAGTAATTTTATAATCTATAAAGAGTAAAATTTAAAGGGGAGAGAGCTATGACAAAGATATTTTTAGCTTTAATTATTACTATTGTATTTTATATTAGAGATAGAGTTAATGTGAAGTTTAAGTCTTTATTTCACCCAATATTATTAACACCCTTATTGGGGTTATTTTTTGGACAAGAAGGTTTTATAACTGGTATTACTATAGGTGTAGTGGTTGAGTTGATTTGGGGTAGCAATCTAGTAGATTATGAATTAGGTTTAAAGTATAGTCTATTGGTGAGTTTATTAACAGTAGCTGTGGTTATTTTAACGGGAAATATTAGTCTGTTTTTTAACTTGGCTTTGATAGTAATTTTGGTCTTTAGTTTACAAGAGAGTTGTAGTTGGCTGGAAGAGAAGAATTATTTTATCCTGATAATATTTACTTTTAATCTACTTATGTTACTAAGTACTCCGTTAATAAAGGAGCTGCTGGGCTTAATACCTGCTCAATTTTTGAACGATTTAGCTATTAGTGGAGGTGCTTTAATTCCAATTGTAGGTCTATCTTTTTTATTAATTCAAGCTATACAGCCTTCTCTAAATAGAGATAATCTATGGTATTACACTTATGCTATTTCTACTATAGTTGTATCTTCATTATTATTTAATTTATTTTATTGGGCAATTATATTATTTCCAATACTTTGGAATTTTCTGTATTATCTCTGTGAATCAACTAGAATATCAAACAAATACTTAAGAGTGTTTCTCTTTTTATCAGTGATTATAGCAGCACCATTGATTGTGGAATGGAATATTCCGTTATTAACAGATCAGGTTCCTTATTTTCTCTGGATAGAAGTAGCTTTAGTACTTTTTTCAATTTTAAGATTATTTAAGTTGACAGCGATTGAAGGTTATTTTATTATGAGTTTAATAGGTATTATTAGTGCCAAATTAGGATTTTTCATTTAAAGGAGTTGATAACCATCAAGCTGATAGCGGATTTACATACTCACACTATAGCTAGTGGACATGCATATTCTACCATTAATGAGATGGTAGCAGGGGCGAAGGAGAATGGAATTAAAATTTTAGGCATGACAGATCATGGACCTTGCATGCCAAGAGGTCCTCATATCTACCATTTTGCTAACCTAAAGGTAATACCAGAGGAGATAGATGGAGTTAAAGTTCTTAGAGGTGTTGAGGCCAATATAACTGATGTTAATGGTACTTTAGATTTGCCAGTGGAGATTCTTAGTAGATTAGACATAGTATTGGTTGGTTTCCATACAGGAACTGGATATGAGCCTAGTACTAAGGAAGACAATACCAAAGCTATGATAAATGCAATTAAAAACCCTCTGGTAGATATTGTTGTTCATCCAGGTAATCCTGAGTATCAAGTTGATAGTCAGAGAGTGATTATGGCTGCTAAAGAAGAGGACGTAGTATTAGAGATAAATAATAGTTCACATTTAAGCCGTCCAGGAAGTAAAGAGAGTTGTATAGAGATTGGGCGATTGGCTAAGCAATTAGGAGTGAAGGTGGTTTTAGGTACTGATGCTCATTACTCTGCTAGCGTAGGAGTCTTTGATAAGGCGTTAGAAATAGCTAAAGAAGCTCAATTAGAAGAAGATGATATTCTAAATGCTAGTTTTGATAGAATTGAAGAATTTCTTGAAAGGAAGACTAGGATTAAAAAGTTAATTAAAGATAAATATAAAGTTTAAAGAATTGGTAATAGATTGGATTGATGTTTAGTACGTTGGATGTTGTTTGGCAAAGGCACTAATTATACCTATTAATTTCAAGGAGAGGATTTAATGCATCTATATGCAGATTATCATACCCATACTACCTATAGTCATGGAACCGGAAGTATTAAAGAGAATATAGAAGTAGCAATCAAAAAAGGTTTAAAGGAGATTGCTATCTCTGATCATGGTCCTGCTAGTCGGAGTATAGTTAAGTTAGGGGTAGAGGATTCAGCTACTTTATTAGAGATAAAGAGAGAAGTAGATAAATATAATCGGTTATATCCCGAGATTAAAGTATTAGCAGGAGTTGAAGCTAATATCATTGGTGTAGATGGGCGGTTAGACGTACCAGAGTTTATCTTAAAGGAGTTAGATAAAGTATTAGTAGGATTTCATCTATTTATTAAGCCAGTTAGCTTTAGAGATGGGATAGAGATAATACTAAATAATGTTATAGTTGATAAGCTCAGAATAAATCATGGGGAGATAAGGTTTAAAAATACTGAAATTTTAATCAATACATTAAATAATTATGATAATATAGATATAATTACTCATCCAGGCTATAAAGTAGATATTGATACTAAAACTTTAGCTAAAGTAGCAGTAGAAAAAGAAGTAGCCTTAGAGATTAACTCTAGCCATGGATATATGAGAGAAGAATATATTAAGGTAGCATTAGAGGAGGGCGCTAAATTTACTTTGGGAAGTGATGCCCATAGTCCAGATAAAGTTGGGGATGTAGAAACAGCTATGTTAGTAGCCCAACACTCAGGGTTAACAACTAAAGATATTATAAATGTGTACTAGCTTAATTTGATTTTAAATCAACCTATATAACTACAAGTTCTGTTTAATTGCTCTATTTGAATAATTTATGAGCATTATCTGATTTTAATAACATATACAAGTTATTAAATGAATGATAGATAAACTATAAAAGAATTATTCTTGTTTGCTCTTTTACTTTTAAAATTTCTAATATTAAATCTTTGGCGGTTTCTATATAGATAGATTATATTTGTGCTTCTAGAGATAAAGTGATAATATTAATAATAAGATAAATATATTTATAATTTAATAAAATATAGATATTGTTATTAAACTTTAGGATGAAATAATAGGATGATAATGTGATGGTTTAGTTATTTGTAATCAGGAGTCAGGAATCAGTTTAAAATACTGGTTCCTGATTCCCGATAACTGATTCCAAAAGTATCACAATATCTCCATTAAATTTTACTTTAGAATTGGAAATCTATAAGGGGAAATTTATAGTTTATTTATATAATTATTAGATAAATTAAAGAGGTGAGGAAATGAGTCAAGATAAAGAATTTATTATAATAACTGGAATGTCAGGAGCAGGTAAGTCTGAAACAATTAAAAGTTTAGAGGATTTAGGTTTTTTCTGTGTAGATAATTTACCACCTGCTTTAATTTCTAAATTTGCTGAAATGTATCTACACTCTAAGGGAAATATTGATCAGGTAGCCTTAGTGGTTGATGTAAGAGGAAGAGATTTCTTTGATAGTATCTTTGAAGAGTTAGAAATTTTAGAGGAATTAGGAGTAGATTATAAGATCCTATTTTTAGAAACTGATACTCAAGTTCTGATTAATCGTTTTAAAAATACAAGAAGAAGGCACCCATTAGCACCTAAAGGAAGAATCTCAGAAGCGATTGCTTTAGAAAGAGGTAAACTAGAAGAAATACGTGGTAAGGCTGATAAGATTATCGATACTAGTAATTTATCCTCTAAAGACTTAAAAAAGGAGTTAGAGAATATATTTATTAAAGAATCTAAAGAGAGTAAGTTGACCATATCTATTCTCTCCTTTGGTTTTAAATATGGAGTACCCCTTGATGCTGATTTAATGTTTGATGTTAGGTTCTTACCAAACCCTCATTATGTAGATTCATTACGACCATTGACTGGGGAGACTAAAGATGTACAGGAATATGTACTAAAATGGCCTATCACCAAGAAATTCAAAAAGAAATTATTTGATTTAATTGAATTTCTACTTCCAAATTATATTAAGGAAGGTAAGAGTCATTTAACGATAGCCTTTGGTTGTACCGGAGGGAAGCACCGTTCAGTTACTTTTGCAGAGAAATTATATGAAGAGTTAAAAGGGAGGTATAATATATTAATTGAGCATCGTGATTCTAAAAAATAAGGGGTTTTTATAATGAATAGACTAAAGTGGCTTTATCCTGGGCTTAAGTTTAAGCGCTGGATATTTTTAATGATTCTAGGAATAATTTTAATTAGTATTGGGGTTTCTATGGCCATTAGTATCAGGTCACTAGATCTGATAAAGTATAGAATACCTGGAATTGTAATTATCTTATTTGGAGTTTATCTTAATGTTTTAGGAATTAGAAGAATGTTATTATCTATATATGATGCTGTATCACCTGATAAAAATGAAAAGTTAATAGAAGTCTTATACCAAGAAAGATATAGAAGAAAAGGGCCCAAAATTGTTGTTGTTGGTGGAGGTACTGGGCTGTCTACTATGTTGAGAGGGATTAAGAAGTTCACCAATAATATTACTGCAATTGTTACAGTAGCTGATGATGGTGGGAGTTCTGGGGTCTTACGTGATGAACTTGGTATACTTCCTCCAGGTGATATTAGAAACTGTTTAGTTGCTTTAGCAGATACTGAACCATTGATGGAGAAACTATTTCAATATAGATTTAGTGAAGGTAGAGATTTAAAAGGTCATAGTTTTGGTAATATATTCATAGCAACATTAACTGAGATATTAGGTAATTTTGAAGAGGCTGTCAAAGAATCTAGTAAAATATTAGCAATTAAGGGTAGGGTTTTACCATCTACTTTAGAAGATGTAAGATTATCTGCAAGATTGGAAAATGGAGAGTTAATCAGAGGTGAATCCCAGATACCTAAAATAAAAGGTAAGATTGATAAGGTCTTTATTGATCCTAAGGATAGTAAGCCTTTACCTGAATCCCTAGAAGCTATCAAAGAAGCTGATGCAATTATTTTAGGTCCTGGAAGCTTGTATACAAGTGTATTACCAAATCTTCTTGTCAAGGATTTGGCAGAAGAGATAAAGAATTCTGATGCATTGAAACTATATATTTGTAATGTAATGACTCAGCCTGGTGAAACTGATCATTATAAAGCAAGTGATCACTTACAAGCACTTTATAATCATGTGGGAGATGATATTACAGATTATATTTTAGTCAACAATGAAAGAATATCTAATGACTTGATAGAAAAATATAGAAAAGAAGGTGCTCAACCTGTGGAAGTGGATTTATCCAAATTAAGAGAACTTGGTATACAGGTTGTACAAGAATCTGTGATTAGTCAATCAAATGTGGTTAGACATGATCCCGAAAAGTTATCTAAAGTTATTATTGATTTGATAATTCAAGAGATTTCATAGTTAGAGATTACTTAAATTTAAAGAGGAGATAGTTATGTCATTTTCAGATGAAGTCAAGAATGAAGTAGCGAGAAGAGAGGATTTAGGGAAGTGCTGTCAGTTAGCTGAATTGGCTGCATTAATTAAATTAAATGGTAGCTTAGGAATTATAAATCATAAATTAGGACTAAGTTTAACAAATCAGAATGCTTCAGTGGCTAGGAGAGTCTATAAGCTATTAAAGGAACAGTTTAATTTTTTTACTGAAATTATTGTTCGAAAGAAGATGTATTTAGATAAGAGAAATTATTATATAATTAAAGTACCACCTCAAAAAGGCGTTAAAGAGTTGTTAACTAAATGTGGCTTAATGGGTGAAGGATATCAGATAAACTATTCAATAAAAAATCAGTTTATAGCTAACCACTGTTGTTCTAAGGCCTATTTAAGAGGACTTTTTTTGGCAGCTGGCTCTGTAAGCCATCCAGAAAGTGATTATCATTTAGAGATTACTGTTAATTATAAAGATTATGCAGAAGAGATAATCGAATTATTTTCTAAATTTGATATAAAAATAAAATTTAGAAATAGACAAGATAATTATCTATTGTATTTGAAGAAGGCTGATGATATTGTTAAACTTCTAAATATAATAGGAGCTCATTCGGCTTTATTGCAGTTTGAGAACACAAGAGTATATAAAGAGGTCAGAAATAATGTTAACAGAATTGTGAACTGTGAGACAGCGAATTTGAATAAAACGATTAATGCTGCTCAACAACAGTTAAGTGATATAGAGCTATTAGAAGAGGTTAAAGGTCTAGATAACCTATCACCTAGTTTGAAGGAGGTAGCAGAATTGAGGAAGCAGAATCCTTATGCTAGTTTAAAGGAATTAGGTGAGCTGTTAAATCCACCTTTAAGTAAATCCGGTATAAATAATCGTTTTAGAAGAATAAAGAAGATGGTAGATAAAATCAGAAAGTAGCATAGAGAATCTATCTTAAGATTAATCCTAAGATAGATTCTTTAATTTTTTATTTCTATTGAAGGAATATAATTTATTATCTAGAACTAAATTATATACAAGAACTATTCTTATTATTTTTGACTATACGGGACATTTTGTACCATAGGGTTAGATTTGTTCTGTTAAGGATTTGGTACTATTTGATACTTATTTTTTATTGTCTAATATTTTTAGTATGAACTAATTCAGATTTTAAATTGATTGGAATATATTATAAAATCTGATCATTATCATATGAATAAATAAGGAGATTATTATAAATAATATTAATTATTAAATTGTTTATTTTTTTAATTAAGAGATAATTATATTATTAGAATAAGTATGTACCGCTAGAGAGTTGAGGGATATCTAATGACAGATTATTTAAAGTTACAGCAGAAGGTAGCTCCAGAATTAATTAAAGTTGTAGAGCAAAGGTATGCTATTTTAAGGTTGGTTCATCGTTCGCAGCCGATTGGAAGACGTTCTTTGGCCCAGGGATTGGATTTAAGTGAGAGAACTATTAGAAAACATTTAGATTTCTTGTCTGACCATAGTTTTATTATATTAACTAGTAGTGGTGCTAAAATCACCAAATCTGGTGAGAGGATATTAAGAGAATTAGATGTTTATATTAAAGAACTGCGAGGAACTAATCTACTTGAAGAGAGGTTAAGGGATTATCTTGGAGTGGAAGTACATGTAGTTCCCAGTGGATTGAATCAAAATTTAGGTGAAGAAGAGTTGGGGAGATTTGCAGCTGACTTTCTAAAAAGTTTAATTAGTGATGGAGACATTATTGCAGTTACAGGAGGAACAACTTTGTCTGAAGTAGCAGAGATGATGACACCAGCAAGTGAAGGATGTCAGGTTACTACTGTTCCTGCTCGAGGAGGCTTGGGAGAAGGTGTAGAGATACAGGCAAATACAATTGCTGCTAAGATTGCTAATAAGCTTGGTGGAGATTATCATCTATTACACACCCCAGATAATTTAAAACAAGAGACAATCTCTACTTTAATTAAAGAGCCTTCTATTAAGCAAGTATTGGACTTGGCTAAGAAGGCTGATATTTTAATTCATGGTATAGGAACTGCAGAAGTGATGGCGAGAAGAAGGGGAATGCCACTTGATAAGATTGAAGAGCTAAAAAGCCAAGGTGCAGTAGGTGAGACCTTTGGTTACTACTTCACCCAAGATGGTGAGATTGTATATTCTACAACTAGTGTTGGATTAAAACTTACTGATTTGACTAAAATATATCAGGTAGTTGCCATTGCTGGAGGGAGAAGTAAGGCAAAAGCTATTGTAGCTGCTGTCTCAGAGAAGTATCAAGATATTTTGATTATTGATGAAGAAGCAGCTAAGGGTATTTTAGAGCTTATATAATAGTTAGATTTTTAATTTTAATAATCAAGATTGAAAATTAATAAGAAGTAAGTTTAATTTTTAAAGATAATAGTCTTGAATAAATATGGTTTATGTGGTATAATAACCAATGTGAGTTAAGAAAATCAATCATTAAATTTAGATAACATATTTTTTTGTAATCAGTGGGACATATTTATACTAACGGGTCATTTTTGTCCCAATGGTATCTGGGATATTTCTAATAACTTATATTAAAAATAAGATTTATTATTAGAATATCCAGAATATACCGAGGATAAATTGTCAGTTTTAGCCCATATTAATAAATGAATTAATTTATTCGACATCACTTATCTATATACTTCTATCTTTATAGTAAGGGATATTCTTTTGAAATTCCTTAAGTTAATAATGAAGAAATGATTTTTACTAGATAAATACGAAAAGATTTGACAATAGGTAAAATGTGGGTTATATTAATGGTGTATTATGTTAAATACATATAAATAAGTAGATTAAACAAAAATAGGGGGAATGTTAAAATGGCAGTTAAGATTGCGATTAATGGATTTGGAAGAATTGGGAGATTGGCATTTAGACAAATTTTTGATTCAGCTGAGTTTGATGTTGTAGCATTAAATGACTTAACAGATGCTGAAACATTAGCTTACTTATTAAAATACGATACAGCACAAGGTAATTACAAAATTGATTCTATAGAAGCTACAGAAAATGGAATCAAAGTAGATGGAAAAGAAGTTAAAATCTATGCTGAAAAAGATGCTAACAACTTACCTTGGGGAGACCTTGATGTAGATGTTGTTCTTGAGTGTACTGGATTCTATACTTCTAAAGAAAAAGCAGAAGCTCATATTAATGCAGGAGCTAAAAAAGTAGTTATCTCTGCTCCAGCAAAAGGTGATTTAAAGACAGTTGTATATAATGTAAATGATGAAATCTTAGATGGAAGCGAGAAGATTATCTCAGGAGCTTCTTGTACGACTAACTGTTTAGCACCAGTTGCTAAAGTTTTAGATGATAACTTTGGTCTTGTAAAAGGATTCATGACTACAATCCATGCTTATACAAATGCTCAAAATACTTTAGATGCACCACATCCTAAAGGTATCAACTCTAGAAGAGGAAGAGCAGCGGCTGCAAATATCTTACCTACTACTACAGGAGCAGCAGTAGCAGTTGGAAAAGTGTTACCTGAATTAAATGGTAAACTTGACGGAATTGCTGTAAGAGTTCCTACACCTACTGGATCACTTGTTGATTTAGTTGTAGAGCTTGAAAAAGAGGTTACTGTAGAAGATATTAACAATGCTATGAAAGAAGCAGCTAATGAAACTTTAGGATATACTGAAGATCCAATCGTTTCTTCTGACATCATTGGAACTGAATATGGTTCATTATTTGATGGATTATCTACTAAAGTAATGACTGATGAGAATGGAAAACAAATCGTGAAATTATTAACTTGGTATGACAATGAAATGTCTTATACTGCACAGTTAATCAGAACTTGTAAAGCATTTGCAACAATGGGTTAATTAGCAACACATTGTTCTATAATTAAATATAAAAGAATAGCGGAACTTGACGGTTCCGCTTTTTTCAAGATTTGAAAACTTATATTTCTAAAACAGGGGGGATTTTTGATGGCGAAAAAAACTTTAAAAGATGTAAATGTTAAAGGTAAAAGAGTTTTAGTTCGTGTTGATTTCAATGTGCCAATGAATGATGGTCAAGTTGCTGACGACACAAGAATTGAGGCTGCTTTACCTACAATTAACTATTTAATTGATGAAGGTGCTAAAGTTATCTTAATGGCACACTTTGGTCGTCCAAAGGGTGAAGTTAAGGAAGAATATAGATTAGATCCTGTTGCTAAAGTATTAGCTGATAAATTAGGTAAAACAGTTATTAAGACAGATACTACTGTTGGTGAAGAGCCTAAAGAAGCAGTTGCTAAGATGGAAGCTGGAGATGTAGTATTATTAGAAAATACTCGTTTCAATCCAGGTGAAAAGAAAAATGATCCTGAATTTGCTAAGCAATTAGCTGAACTAGCTGATGTTTATGTAAATGATGCTTTTGGAGCTACTCATAGAGCTCATGCTTCTACAGCTGGTGTTACTGAATATGTAGAAGAATCAGTTATGGGATTCTTAATTCAAAACGAATTAGAAACTATGGGTAAAGCTGTTAAAAATCCAGATAGACCTTTTGTAGCTATTATTGGTGGAGCAAAAGTTTCTGATAAGATTGCAGTTATCGAATCTTTATTAGAAAAAGCTGACTCTTTAATTATCGGTGGTGGAATGGCAAATACTTTCATTGCAGCTCAAGGATTTGAGACTGGTGATTCTTTAGTTGAAACAGATAAGATTGAGTTGGCTAAAGAATTAATAGAAAAAGCAGGAGATAAGATTATTTTACCTACTGATGTAGTAGTTGCAGATGAGTTTGCTGCAGATGCTAATAATAAAGTAGTTGCTGTAGATGGAATTGAAGCTGGATGGCAAGCTCTTGATATCGGTCCAGATACTATTGCTAAATTTGAAGAGGTTCTTAAAGCTGCAAAGACTGTAGTATGGAATGGACCAATGGGAGTATTTGAGATGGATGCTTTTGCTCAAGGTACTAATAAAGTAGCTGAAGTATTAGCAGGTCTTGATGCTATGACTATTATCGGTGGTGGAGATAGTGCTGCTGCTGTTAATAAAGCTGGATTAGATGATAAGATGACTCATATTTCTACTGGTGGTGGAGCTTCATTGCAATTCTTTGAAGGTAAACCATTACCTGCAGTAGAAGCGTTAAGCGATAAGTAATAATGTACAGTTGACGGTTAACAGTTTACAGTTATCTTTTAACTGTAAACTGTTAACTTGATATAAAATATAAATACTGTTAATAAATTTATACATAAATTATTGAAATTTGAGATTATTTCTATGTTTATAATGTATGGTTTGTAACTGTCAACTGTACACTGTAAACTGTAAACTAAATAAAGCGGAGGGATGACAATGCGTACACCTTTAATGGCAGGAAATTGGAAGATGAATAAAACAGTTGACGAAGCTGTAGCGATGGTAACAGAGTTAAAGGATTTAGTTGCAGATACTAAAGATGTAAATGTAGCTATCTGTGCACCAGCGGTTGATTTATATGCAATGAATGAAGTAGTTGCTGATACTAATATCGATTTAGGTGCTCAAAATATGTATTATAAAGAGAGTGGAGCTTATACTGCTGAACTTTCTCCAGCAATGGTTAAGAGTGTAGGATGTAAATATGCAATTATCGGTCATTCAGAAAGAAGAGAAATCTTTGGTGAAACTGATGAGTTATTGAACTTAAAATTAAAAACAGCTTTTGCTAATGATATCACTCCTATTTTATGTATTGGTGAAAAATTAGCAGAAAGAGAAGCTGGAGTACATTTTGATAGAGTTAAATTCCAATTAGCTGCTGACCTTTCTGGTATTGAAGCAGCAGATGTTAAGAATATGGTTCTTGCTTATGAGCCTTTATGGGCTATTGGAACTGGTAAAACTGCTACACCAGAACAAGCTGAAGAGATTATTGCTTTCATTAGAGAAACAGTTAAAGAGATGTATGATGCTGAGACTGCTGAAGCTGTTATAATTCAATATGGTGGAAGTGTTAAGCCTCACAATGTAAAAGAGATTATGGCACAACCTAATATTGATGGAGCTTTAGTAGGTGGAGCTAGTTTAGAAGCTGAATCTTTCTCTAAAATAGTTAACTTCAAGTAAATAAAGGAGGGATTGCTATGTCAACACCTAAACCTTTAGCGTTAGTTATACTAGATGGTTTCGGAGTGAATGAAAAAGAAGAAGCAAATGCAATTCAAGCAGCAAATACACCAAACTTTGATAGATTATGGGCTGAATATCCTCATACTCTTGTCCAAGCTGCTGGTGAAGCTGTAGGATTACCTGATGGACAGATGGGGAATTCTGAAGTAGGTCATCTTAACTTAGGTGCTGGTCGAATTGTATATCAAGATTTGACTAGAATTACTAAATCAATTAAAGATGGCGACTTCTTTGAAAATGAAGTATTATTAGATGCTATTAATAAAGCAAAAGCAAATGATTCTGCTCTTCATCTGTTAGGTTTATTATCTGATGGAGGAGTTCATAGTCATAATCAACATTTATATGGGTTATTAGAGCTTGCTAAGAAAGAAGGTATGGAGAAGGTTTATGTTCATGCTATCTTAGATGGAAGAGACGTACCTCCATCAAGTGCTAAGACCTATGTAAAAGAGTTAGAAGACAAAATGGAAGAGATTGGTGTAGGAGAGATTGCAACGATTGGTGGACGTTATTATTATATGGATCGTGATAATCGTTGGGATAGAACTGCTAAAGCTTATAATGCAATGGTATTTGGTCAAGGTGAAAGTGCTAACAGTGCTTTAGAAGTAGTAGAGAACTCTTATGCTGATGAGAAGACTGATGAGTTTGTCTTACCAGCAGTAGTATTAAATGAAGATGGAACTCCAGTAGCTAAGGTACAAGAAAATGATTCGATTATCTTCTTTAACTTTAGACCAGACCGTGCACGTCAATTAACACGTGCTTTAAATGATACAGATTTCAATGGTTTTGAGCGTCAAGCAGGATACCCTAAAGTTCATCTGGTATGTTTGACAGAATATGATGAGACTATTGATGCTCCAATTGCTTTTCCTGCTACAGAGATTGTCAATACTTTAGGTCAAGTCTTAGCTGCTAATGGATTAAAGCAGCTTAGAACTGCTGAAACTGAGAAGTATGCTCATGTTACTTTCTTCTTCAATGGTGGTAAAGAGACTCCAAATGAAGGAGAAGATAGAGAGTTGATTCCATCTCCAGATGTTGCTACTTATGATATGAAGCCTGAAATGAGTGCTTATGAAGTAACGGAGAATTTACTTAGTGTAATGGATAAGACAGATTATGATGTTATTGTATTAAACTTTGCTAATCCAGATATGGTCGGTCATACTGGTGATTTTGATGCAGAGGTAAAGGCAGTAGAAGCAGTTGACGAATGCTTAGGTAAGGTAATAGATGCCATTGCAGCTAAAGGTGGGGCTGCTTTAGTTACTGCTGACCATGGAAATGGTGAACAGATGGTTGATTATGATACAGGAGAGCCTTTAACATCTCATACAACAAATCCTGTACCATTACTTTATATCAATGATAATGATAAAGATGCTAAGTTATTAGCAGAAGGTGAAGGTAAATTAGCTGATTTTGCACCAACAATGCTAAAAATATTAGGAATTGACATTCCTGCAGAGATGACAGGTAATCAGTTGATTAAATAGTTTTTAGGTATTAGCCAGGTTCCAAACTACTGATACTATATTATCAAATTCGACTAGTACAACTTATTATTATAAATTAGTTATGTAGGGGTCGACTCTATGTTGACCCTATATAAATATAAATTCTACATATAAATTCATATTATTTAGGAGGGAAAAGAATGATTGAGAATATTTTTGAGATTATTGATGTTGTAGGAAGAGAAGTTTTGGATTCAAGAGGTAATCCAACTGTAGAGGTAGATGTATACTTAGCAGGAGGAGAAATGGGTAGAGCTATAGTTCCATCTGGAGCTTCTACTGGAGAGCATGAAGCAGTAGAATTAAGAGATGGAGATAAGAGTAGATACAGAGGAAAAGGTGTTCTTAAAGCTGTAGCAAATGTAAATGATGCTATTGCTGATGAAGTTATTGGTATGGATGCTAGAGCACAAGTAGATATTGATAATTTAATGATTGAATTAGATGGTACTCCAAACAAAGGTAACTTAGGTGCTAATGCTATTTTAGGTGTATCTCTAGCGGTAGCTAAAGCAGCTGCTAAGCAATTAGGTCTTCCTTTATATCAATATATTGGTGGAGTTAATGCTAAAGAGCTTCCTGTACCAATGATGAATATCTTAAATGGTGGAGAGCATGCTGACTCTGCTGTAGATGTTCAAGAATTTATGGTTATGCCTGTTGGATTTGACAACTATAGTGAAGCTTTAAGAGCTGGAGCTGAAATCTTCCATGCTTTACATGCTATTTTAGCAGAAAGAGGAGATGTAACTGCAGTAGGTAACGAAGGTGGATTTGCTCCTCGTGACTTAAGTGGAACTGAAGCAGCTATCGATACTATCTTAGATGCTATTGAAAAAGCTGGATATACTCCAGGAGAGCAAATTAAATTAGCTCTAGACGTTGCATCTAGTGAATTAGTTGATGAAGATGGAAACTATAACTTCAAGCGTGAAGGTGTAGTTAGAACTTCTGATGAAATGGTAGACTTCTATGCTGACTTAGTTGAGAAATATCCAATCATCTCTATTGAAGATGGATTAGGTGAAAATGATTGGGACGGTTGGGTAAAACTAACTGAAAGATTAGGAGATAAAGTACAATTAGTTGGAGATGACTTATTTGTAACTAACACTGAATTCCTTGCTAAAGGTATCGAATTAGGTGCTGCTAACTCTATTCTAATCAAAGTAAATCAAATCGGTACATTAACTGAAACTCTTGATGCTATTGAATTAGCTAAGAGAAACAATATGACTGCTGTTGTATCTCATAGATCTGGAGAGACTGCTGATGATACAATCGCTGACTTAGTAGTTGCTACAAATGCTGGTCAAATTAAGACTGGTTCTGCTTCTAGATCTGATAGAATGGCAAAATATAACCAACTATTAAGAATCGAAGAAGAATTAGCTGAAACTGCTCAGTATAATGGTTTAAACAATTTCTATAACTTATAATATTAAAGTTAAAGTGCAGGGAGTTTCCCTGCACTTTTTATTTAGTTTAAGTTTAAGTATGGCTTTGTTAATAATTGGTCTATTTTGAACTCATACTTAAGCTTAGACTAAAATTTAATATAATTGCTTTTTAAGACAAGTTATGTTAAAATAATAATGTTATTTTGTAATTGGGAGGTGCCGTATAGGTGTTAGTCTTTCTGAAAGTAATGTTAATTGTAGTCTCAATTGCCCTAATAGCTGGTGTGTTATTACAATCAGGTAAAGGTGGCGGACTTGGTGGTATGGACGGAGGAGCTTCTGCTTTAATGGGAGCTCAAGGTAAAGCTTTAGATTCTATAATGAGTAAGATAACAACAGTTGCTGCTATCTTGTTTATGGTGTTGTCTTTGATAATAGCAGCGTAACTCTCTCCTACCTTAGGAGAGAGAACTAAAACACATTTTTGTTCCCCTCTCCTGGTATGAGGAGAGGGGTTAGGGGTGAGGTTGGTTTTATATTTCGTTCTAGAGTTGTTTATCTATATAGTCATTCAACTTTAGAATGAAACAATAGAAAGATAGTGTGACACTTTTTGGAATCTGGAATCAGTAGTCAGGAATCAGTTATAAATACTGGTTCCAGATTCCTGATTACCGACATGAAGGTGTCCCATTATCTATATATAACGACATAGTTGAATTTTATTCTAAGGTTACATATAATACAAGCTATATTTACATAGGTTAATTCTTGGTGAAAGTATACTTATTATAAGATTTAGACAGAATAGATTGTAGAGGATAAATCTTGATTTTATTTTTTATTTTGGAGGGATAACATGAGTGTTAAAAATAAGGTTTTAAATTTTATGAGAGAGCAGGCATATAAACCATTAACTGCTGAAGAACTATTGAAGGCTATGGAGATAAATCCACAGCAGAAAACTATATTATTAGATTTATTAGAAGATATGGAGAAGCAAGGAGTAATTATTAAAAATCGTAGGGGATGTTATGGTGTTCCTGAAAGAATGGGTATGATTAGTGGAAGGCTACAAGGACATGCCAAGGGTTTTGCATTTTTAATCCCAGACAATCCTAATCAAGAGGATATTTATATTCATGCCAATGACCTTAAAGGTGCTATGCACAATGATAAGGTTCTTGTTAGAAAGTTTAATAAGGCTGATGGTAGAAGTAGCTCAGGTGAAGTTGTTAGAGTCTTAGAGAGAAGTAATAAAAAAATTGTCGGTAGCTATGAGGACAGCAGAAATTTTGGTTTTGTAGTTCCTGATGACAATAGAATTTCTTATGATGTCTTCATTCCTCAATCTCAGACTAAAGGTGCGAAGGAAGGCCAGAAAGTAGTAGTTGAGATAAGTAAATGGCCTGAAAAGAGGAGAAATCCTGAGGGGCAAATTGTAGAGATCTTAGGATATAAAGGAGAACCTGGTGTTGATATAGAAGCAATTATTAAAAAGTTAGAGTTACCAGAATATTTCCCTGAAGATGTTAGAAAAGAGGTTGAAGCAATCCCTGATACAATTCCTCAAGAGGAGATTGAAGGTCGAAGGGATTTAAGAGATCTTAAAATGGTAACTATAGATGGAGAAGATGCTAAAGACTTTGATGATGCTGTTTCTATTGAAAGGCTAGATGATGGTAAGGTTAGATTGGGAGTACATATTGCCGATGTGACCCATTATGTTAGAAAAGGAAGCCCCTTAAATAAAGAAGCCTTTAATCGAGCTACTAGTATCTATTTAGTTGATAGAGTGATTCCAATGTTACCAGAGAAGTTATCTAATAATATGTGTAGTTTGCGTTCTGATGGAGATAGATTAGCAATGACTGTTTTGATGAATTTTGAAGAGAAGACAGGAAAGCTATTGAGTCATGAAATTATAGAGAGTGTTATTAGAGTTAATCATCGATTGACTTATACAAAAGTCAACAAGATGCTAATAGATGAAGATAATGATTTGATAGAAGAGTATAGTGATATGATTGATGAATTGAGATTGATGGGAGAATTCTCTAAAGTTTTAAGAAAGAATCGCTTTGAAAGTGGAAGTATTGATTTTGATTTTCCAGAAGCCAAGATAATTCTTGATGATGATGGCAAACCTATTGATATAATTAAGATCAATCGTGGAATTGCAGAAAAGATGATAGAGGACTTTATGATTAGAACAAATGAAGTGGTAGCTGAAGATATGTTTAATCGTGAGATACCATTTATCTATCGTGTTCATGAGCAGCCTAGCAAGGAGAAGTTAGAGTCATTAAATAGTTTTATTCATAATTTAGGTTATCATATCAAAGGGTTAAAAGGGGAAGAGGTACATCCTAAAGCTTTGCAAAATATATTAGAAAAGGTAAAGGGTCAACCAGAAGAAAGAGTTGTCAATACTGTCTTATTAAGAAGTATGCAACAAGCCCACTATAGTCCATATAATATTGGCCATTTTGGACTTGCCTCTAGGTATTATAGCCATTTCACATCACCAATTAGAAGATATCCAGATTTAATGATTCATAGGATAATTAAAGAGGTAATCAATAAAGGTGCCTTATCAGAAGAGAGAGTATCACAGTTGATGGATGAACTACCTAATATTGCTGACCATTGTTCTGTACAAGAGAGAAGGGCGATGGATGCTGAATACGAATCATTAGACTTAAAGAAAGTTGAATATATGGAAGATAAAGTAGGGGAACAATATGAAGGAATAATTAGTAGTGTTATGTCCTTTGGTTTCTTTGTAGAGTTGGATAATACTGTAGAAGGTTTAGTGCATGTCAGTGCTATGCGTGATGATTATTATCATTATTATGAAGATAAGCATGCTTTTATCGGTGAGAGAACAGGTAATTCTTATCAATTAGGGGATAAAGTAAAAGTTGAGTTAGTAAAAGTTAACTTGGAAGATAAGCAGATTGATTTTGATTTGGTTATAGATGAAAACGAGGATAGTGAATAATAATTAGTGCTAGCAGAAAAATTGATACAATAGAGAGATAGTGCGACACTTTGTGTCGAGTGTGAGCTATGAGTGTGAGTGTGTGTAAAACTTCTTTTTATTGGGGTTTACTCACACTCACATACCCACTCACGCTAATTTTAAAAGTGTCACAATATCTCCATAATCCGATATTAAATATTAAAATCTAACTAGCACAACAGGTAATAATAAATGATTAACTAATCCATGGTTATTATTGGCTGCCAATTAATAGCTATTAATTACTACTTAGCCCTTGACATTTTATTTAGAATTGTTATAATAGTAGATGCACGTTCGTTAAAGAGGTGAAACTAATGGGTAAAACAGTTGTTACAAACCGTAAAGCAAGGCATGAATATCATATTGAAGAGACCTATGAAGTTGGGATTGTCTTACAGGGAACAGAGGTCAAGTCAATTCGAGCAGGTAGAGTCAATCTTAAAGATAGTTTTGCCAGAATAGAGAACAATGAAGTCTTTTTATATAATCTTCATATATCTCCTTATGAACAGGGAAATCGTTATAACCATGATCCAGAACGAGTTAGAAAATTGCTGTTGCATAAGAATGAGATTAGAAAGTTAATTGGTAAAACTCAGCAACAGGGATATACTCTGGTGCCTTTAAAGATTTACTTTACACGCCAACTAGTTAAGGTACAATTAGCTCTAGCTAAAGGTAAGAATCTTTATGATAAGCGCCAAGACCTTAAGCGCAAAAGTGCTAAGCGTGAGATACAACGTGCTTTTAAAGATAGACAAGTAGGAAGATATTAAAATTTAGTGAAGAGTAATGAGTAAGTAGTTAAAAGATTTTAGGTCTTGCTACTCACTGTTCACTATCAACTGATCACTGTTGTTACTATGGGGGTGTAACTGGTACTCGACCTGCAAAGTACGGCAGAGACAGCGAGCCGAGATTGCTATTAACTCGTTAAATAGTAGCAACTTAAAATTATCTGCAAACGATAATAATTATACTTTAGCTGCTGCGTAAGCACCAGCTATATGTTTATAAATCTTTTGTCTGTGAAGGTTTATAAACACCATAATCAGCAGACTACTCACTTTCTAATGCTTGTAGGATAGTGGGGAACTTTACAAGCTAGTACCTTAATATCATGCTTGTATGAGATTAAGGTATGATTCTAAATTACAAGCTACGCTCGTAGAACCTCTAGTTAAGCTTTGTAGGGACGGCGGTTCGATCCCGCCCACCTCCACCAAATATATATTTTATTTGACAACCTATTATTTTTAATATATAATAATTTATGCTGTCAAGCAAACTTAAACTAAATATCTAGCGTACGGGAATAGCTCAATTTGGTAGAGCACTGGACTCCAAATCCAGGTGTTGCGGGTTCAAGTCCTGCTTCCCGTGCCAATTTTATTTTTTGCAAGTTAATCTTTTAATTTACATAAAAAGACTGTGGTCTTAGACCACAGTCTTTTACTTTTATATTAATCTTTCTAGATATAAGCCAATATAATAGATAAACATAGTCCGAAAGCTAAAATCCAGAAGAAGATATTTAAAGCATAAATTGTTTGGGTTTTAGTTTGGAATTTTTCGTTAGTTTTATCTCTATTATTATAGTTTCTATATTGTCCATGGTTAATAGCTGTTAATAATAGAGCGAAGAATAAACCTACTATCATAAAGGATAGCCATGGAACCCCCCATAATAAAGGTCCAATTGGAGTAATCCATCTCCCTCCAGACCAGGTTATTAATAAGATCAAGATAAAGAAAATAAATAAGTCATTTCTAGTCTCATATCTGCTAACTCCTCTAGCAAAGATTCCAGTGAACAAAATAGCAAAAAATAATACAAAGAGAAAATCAATAAAAAACATTATCTACACCTCCAAAGGGTACTAATATCTTTATTAACTTCCTTAATTGTATTATAGGATAATCTATAAGCTATGTCTAAAGCTATTATAACTATTTAAAGGCTATGAATCTTACCTACAGTTAATCAAATTAGATTTTGTTAATTAATTATAGAATAACTTTAATTTATTGGTTAATACTACCACATTGATAAGAATAGTTGCCATTATGAAGGATATCTTATCTTTTTATACAAAGTTTTAATATAAGATTATAAATTAATTATGATAGGAGGAGTTATAAAATGGAGTATAAGAAGCTAGGAGCTAGTGATTTAGAGGTATCTGTTGTTGGGTTAGGAACTTGGGCTATGGGTAGTGACTTTTATGGTAAAACTGAAGACCCTAAATCTATTCTGACAATTCAACAAGCGATAGATTCTGGTATTAATCTTATCGACACAGCGCCAGCATATGGTGACGGCCATTCAGAAGAGGTTGTAGGTAAAGCTATTGAAGGGCGTCGTGATGATGTTATTATTGCTACTAAATGTGGTGTCTATCGTAAAGGAGAAGAGTTTATTAAGAGTTTAAAGCCAGAACTTATTAGAAAGCAGCTTGAAGATTCTCTTACTAGGTTAGATGTAGATGTTATCGATTTATATCAAATTCATTGGCCTGATAAAGAAACACCTTTAGAGGATAGTGTCAATGAATTGTTAAAATTGAAAAAAGAAGGTAAATTCAAGTATCTAGGAGTCTCTAATTTTGATGCTAATTTAATATCTGAAATAATGGAGCTGACCGATATTGTCAGTTTACAACCACAATATTCATTGTTATCTAGAGATATTGAAGAGGAGACCTTACCCTGGTGTATAGAAAATAATATTGGTGTAATGTCTTATGGTTCTTTAGGTGGTGGTATATTAACTGGTAAATACAATCAAAAGCCTGTTTTAGGTCAAGATGATAAAAGAGATACCTTTTATCCTTTTTATGATAATCCTTATTGGGATAAGATTCAAAGTCTAATTAATCTGTTAAAAGAGATTGCTCATAAATATCAAAAACCTGTACCTAATGTAGCTATTAACTGGATTCGTCAACAACAAGGAGTTACTACAGCTTTGGTAGGTGCTAAGACTCCCAAACAGGCAGAACAAAATGCTACAGCTGGTAGATGGAAGCTTTCTGAAGATGAGCTAGAAGAGCTTTCTAAAGCTTCTGAGAATATATTATGGTAACTATTTGATAGATTTAAATTTAAACAAACCCCTAGTTGATTTTAAAATCAACTAGGGGTTTTTATAATCACTTATATTAGTCTTCTGCAGAGCCAGGAATACCAAAGTTTGGTGTGCCATCTTCATTCCATGAGAAAGCCTTTACTCTAGCATGTCGATTCGGGTCACTAAGAGGGTCCTTACCATCTAAGTAGCCTTTATATGGACGAGCATGATAAACAAGAAGATCAGTAGTACCATCTTCTGCTGTGGTAAAGGAATTATGACCTGGACCATATTCTCCAGTTTCTTCACTAGTTTCAAATACTGGATGAGGTGTTTTAGTCCAAGAGTTTGCATCTAATAGATCACTATCTGCATCAGCTGTTAGAAGCCCCATACAATAGTTTTCATCGGTAGCACTGGCAGAGAAAGCCACAAAGACCTTAGCATTTCTTTTAATGACAGCTGGACCTTCATTTACATTGAAACCAATCTTTTCCCAGTCATATTCTGGGGTAGCTATCATAACAGGTTCAGTACAAATTGTCCATGGATTACTCATCTTAGCAATATAAAGATCTGAGTTGATCTCTTTTATATCTTTTTGTGCCCAAATTAAATATCTATCTCCTTTATGTTCAAAAGTAGTTGCATCAAGACTAAAGCTTTCAAAGGACAAGTTAATCTTTCCTTTCTCTATCCATTCTCCTTCTAACGGGTTAGAATCAGCACATTCTAGGACATATGGGCGGTTTGTAGAAGGGGTTTTTCCCGCTTCTCCTGCAGCAAAGTGGATATACCATTTACCATTAACGAAATGTATTTCTGGTGCCCAAATAAAAGAACCCATGATACCCTCATCATGCTTCCACCAGATTACCTTCTCTTCAGCCTCAGCAAGTCCTGCAATAGTTTTAGCCCTTCTTAACACAATACGATCATAATCGGGATAAGATCCAGTAAAGTAATAATAGCCATCAGTGTGTTTGTGGATAAATGGATCTGCTCTTTGCTCGATTAATGGATTTGGGTAGTTTAATGTGTTTTCTTTCTTATTCATATTTTCCAACTCCTTTTTAATATAATATCATTTAAAGTTTATAAAAAAATCTAACCGGTTAGATATCACCTATCATAATTTTATCATATTTATCTATAGTAATACAACCTAATAATCTTTTAAATTTAATTTTAATTTGACTGAAGTTAATAGGAACTCTTTTTGAAATTAATTTAGATTCTAATTTCAAATAATTTATTGCAGGAATGATTAATTTTTAGTAGAATAATGTTAATGAGTCTACAAAATACTTAGTGGAAACGATTTAGAGAATTCTATTTAATCACATAATTTTACTTTAATTTAAATTTGGTTTATCCTATCTTAAGCTAATCTGTTGATTTTAGCTTTGGATAAAATACATAAAAGAAGAAGATAATAATATAAGGGGGATTTAAGAAATGACAAAAAGATATGAAGATGCTTCATGGCAAGAGTCTATGCGCATCAAGTTAGATGTAAACAATATGTTTGCTGAAACTGTTGGTGAAGAGCATGGTTATACTAAAGCTGATGTAGATGCAATGAAAGAAAAAGTAATAGCTGGTCATAAGGCTATTAGAGCAGCTAAAGAGGCTGGAGATTTAGGGTTTATGGAGTTGCCTGAAAGCCATAAGGCTATTGCCAAAGAAATCAAGGAGTATGCAGATGCCAATAAAGATAAGTATGATAACTTTGTAGTATTAGGAATTGGTGGTTCTGCATTAGGTAATATCGCCTTACAGACTGCTTTAAATCATCCATACTACAATCTAAACAAAGAAGCTAGAAATGGATATCCAAGATTATTTGTTCCTGATAATGTAGACCCAACTAGATTAAAAGGGTTATTAGAGACTTTAGATTTATCAAGAACAGTATTTAATGTAATCTCTAAATCTGGTGGTACTGCTGAGACAATGAGCCAATTTTTAACTGCTCGTGCTATGGTAGTAGAAGAGTTAGGTGAAGATGCAGTAGGTAATCACTTTATCGCTACTACAAGTCAGCATTCTGGTAATCTAATTAAGATTGCTAAAGAAGAGGGTATGAAGACTTATTATATCCCTGAAAATGTTGGAGGAAGATTCTCTGTAATGACACCAGTAGGATTAATCTCTGCTGCCTTTACTGGAATTGATATCGAAGAGTTATTAGCAGGAGCAGCTTATATGGATGAAATCTGCAATACAGATGATTTATGGAAGAACCCAGCTTATTTAAATGCTGTATTACAATATTTAGCAGACCAAGATGGTAAGCCAATGTCTGTTATGATGCCTTATGCTCATGACTTAAAGGATCTTGCTGACTGGTATCGTCAATTATGGGCTGAATCCTTAGGTAAAAAATATGATCGTCAAGGTAAAGTTGTAAATGTTGGACCTACTCCAGTTAAAGCCTTAGGTGCTACTGACCAGCATTCTCAAGCTCAATTATATATGGAAGGTCCTTTTGATAAGGTTGTTACTTTCTTAGAAGTAGATAACTATAAAGAAACCTTAGAGATTGCTCCTGGTTATAAAGATATCTCTGGAGTATCTTATTTAGGTGGACACACTTTCAATGAATTATTAACTGTTGAAAAGAAAGCTACTGAGTTAGCATTAGTTGATAATAATAGATTAAACTGCACAGTTACCTTCCCAGAGGTAAATGCATTTACTATCGGTCAGTTCTTCTATATGTATGAATTATCTACAGCACTTATGGGAGAATTTTATGATATCAATGCCTTTGACCAACCTGGTGTAGAGTTAGGTAAGCAATATGCCTATGGTGTGTTAGAAAGAGAAGGTTTTGCTGAGATGAAAGAGAAGTTTGATGCTCGTCCTAAAAAGGATGAAAATTTAATTTTGTAATATATTAAGATGAAAAAGATACGGTATCTCTACCGTATCTTTTTCTATTCTAGGTATCCATTATTTTTATAAGTTTATATTAATCCTTATAGATACATTAAAGTTGGATTCCTCTTCTTTTTTATCTTTTAGCCTTTGGTAGAAGTATTTAGGGTTGAGAGGATAACCTCTACCTTCCTTTTTGATATTTTCTCCCGTTCTAGTATTTTTATAATGATATTCGTATTTGTAAGAAGGGTATTTCACCTCTAACTTTTCCTCTATTCCTAAGCGTCTATTCTGATATTTATATTCATATTTATCACTTTTGATTTCAATCTTTTCTTTGATCTTTGCGGGTTTATTATCATATTCATACTTTTTATCATCTATATCAATTTTTTCCTTAATTGGTCCTTTGCGTTTATTTTGATAGACTCTTTGACCCAAAGGAGGGAGGGTTCTATCTAACTTTGGATGGTGCAAAGTGATGATTCCATCTTCAAAGATAATTGGTGGTAAGCCAAGATACCAAGTTAATCTAGCCATATTATCCTTATTTTTAACAATAAAGTCGATATCATTAGCGGTAATTTCTTTGTTTGAGAGAGAGTATAGATATAAGATTAAGCCTAATTCCTCTCTGCTTATATTAAGATTTTTGAAGTAGTTAATCTCTTTGTCTCCAATATTAAAGATCCTTTTCATTAAATTATTATCAACTGAATTATGGGTATAAGATTGTTTTTTTTGATGTTTAAATTTTTCTTTCTTTGGTTTGGCCATTGAGATAGAAGTAATTGAAGAAACTAGAAGTATAGCTGTTAAAAATATTGATATGCTTTTTTTCATAGAATTTATCACACCTTATTATAAATTTTTGTTATAGCTATGCTGATTTGTGAAAGTCTATTAGTATTAATTATTGTGTTATTTTAATTTATCACATAATGGGGATATTGCGACACTTTTAAAATTAGCGTGAATGGGTGTGTGAGTGTGAGTAAACCCCAATAAAAAGAAGTTTTACACACTCACACTCATAGCTCACACTCGACACAAAGTGTCGCACTATCTATCTATTATATCAATCCAATTAATACCACTATGTAATATTATCTAATCTAATTCTATCAGTTAAACTCAGAAAAAGTTATAGAATATTTATCCAATATCTTATGGAGTTTGATTTTTACTTTTGAAATGGTAGTTATATAGTAATAAAGTATAGATAAAATCAAAGAAGAAAGTAGCTATGGAGAAGAAGGTTATAAGTGGGGAATATTCGATTATATAAGCGGCAATAGAGACGAATAATGTTCCAAATAATTTAAATAAGGCGATAAAGATTGATTGTCCAGCGATATTACCACGCCTTACTAACATAGTTATAAACAAGATTGACATAATTAGATTCTGTCCAAAAGCAGTATATTTGCCAAGGTTATCATTAGATTCATAAGAGATTAGTAATATGCTTAAAAAGCTAATTGCTAATGTCAGTAAGGAAATAGAGTAAAAGTATCTCTGATAAAATTGCTCTTTTAAGTCTCCTCTACCAAAGTGAAGAAATTGGAATAAGATAATTAAATCAAGCAGAAACCAGATAATATTAATGTAAAGTTGTGGACTTGGGTGGGGGATAATAAAGGAGAAGATAAATTCCCATGAGATATTAGCACAAATAGCTAACATAGGCATACCATAAGTTTTATCATGGAAGCCTTTGATTATAATCAAAATATAGGTTAAAGACCAAAATAGTCCACTACTTAACTGTAAGAACAAGACTACATCAATATTCATAAGCGACTCCTCCTATCTATATAAGTTGAACTAATGTTTTTCTTTAAAGAATCAAAAAGTCTTTTTTGCAACGAATTAACACGAATAAAAGGCAAAAAGAATAAATTAATAGTTTAGAATTTTCTTTGTTTTAAATTCGCTATATTCGTTGTTAAATAAGTTGGATTATTGGTTTTTAATTAATGAAATTATTTAATTCAATCTATATATTAACCAATTTATTAATTGAATTTTGTTAGAAATTATATTATAAATTATCATATTCATAGAAAAGTAAAAGAAGTACTATTATATTGTAGCTAGTAGTTGTTATTGGCTATATTGCGATACTTTTCACTTTGGTAGTTAGGGGTTGGAGGGTTAGGTAGTTGGATTTTTCTCTCTTATATCAATTTTCTACTATAGAAAGATGATTACCAGATTAAGTTATCAATAATTAAATTTACATAAAGGATTTTAGTACATATTCTTGAAAATATATTAAAGAAGGAAAGGGTATTTTAAGGTAAGATAAAGAAAAAAATTCCTATTTACTAATTTAGTCATTTTATAGTCATAATTATTATAGATATAATAATATAATAAGTTTAGAATTAAGAGTAAAGTGGGAAAGCTTTTACCCACTTTTTTTATTGAGGAGTGATAAAATGATTAAATTTCCTTTAAAATCATTAATATCTAGTAGTGAAAATAATGGTAAGACCATTATTCCCTTTGAACATTTATTACCTAAAAGAGATGAAGATATTTGTGGGAGAGATGATTGTAGTTGTGAGATTGATTTTCAGGTTATCACAAGAAGAGACCATGTCTTTCAACTTCCTAAATACCACCAGAGATTATTGGACTTGAATATAAATTATAATAAATATTTTTTAATCTATGCTTCAATTGGTGGGGATAATGTTAGGGGCTGTGAAGTCAAGATAGATAAAATTAAACAGAAGGGAAATCAAATTATTGTCAAAACTAAAAGGCTAATTCCAAGTAGTAGTAGTACATTTACTTTGGAGATGGTTAATGTTCCTTATGATTTGGTCAAAGTAAAGAAGAGTAAATTACTAACAAAAGGACTTTTAAACTTTAAATTTATAGATTGTCACGATAAACTATTATATAAGACTACCTTCAAGGTTGATTGAAGAGATTATTAAATTATTACATCACACTATTACATTACAGTACTAATCATAGTTGGAAGGAGAAAAAATTATGAAAAATAAATATAGTATAATTGCACTCTTTGTTGCAGTAACTATTTTTTTATCTTTGGTGGTAGAGGCTAAAAGTCCTAAATTTATCTTAGATGGTGAGGAGTTGAGCTCTGAATTTATAAAGGTTGTCAATGGAAGAACGTTGATTTCTGCTCGCTTTATTTCAGATTATTTTGGCGATAGGGTGAGTTGGGATAATAATCAGAAGATTTTAGATATATATAATAATAGTGCTCATGTTATTCTTAAGGTAAATAACAGAATAGCTTTAATTAATAATAAACCAGTTCCTCTAGATGTACAGCCTGCTTTAGTTGATGGACAAGTTATGGTGCCTTTGAGATTTTTGACGAAGTTATATGGTGGAATTCTGGCTTGGGATGGGCAGAGCAAGTCGATAAATTATCATAAGAATATGATAAATGATGTTAGTTTCAAGAACTTTAATCAAATATCACAAGTAATTATAGATATGGACTCCTTAAGTAAGTATAACTTGAAGTTATACCATCAACCTACTAGATTGGTCTTAGATATAAAGGATGTAGGATTAGATCTGCTCAAGAATCTAATTCCAGTAAATAATAATATAATTGAGCAAGTGAGAGTTAGTCAATATGATTTTGATCCTGCAGTAGTAAGGATTGCAGTCGATATTAATGCAATGAGTAGCTACTATTTGGTTGAAGAAGATTCTCGATTGATCTTAAATATTCGTAACAACTTACAGGTGGCTACCTCTTCTATTATCAGTAAACCTAAAGTTAAAGAAGAGTTGAAGTTATCAAGAAATAAGATAGTAATAGATGCAGGACATGGGGGGCATGATCCGGGTGCTATTGGTCCTATGGGGGTTAGAGAAAAGGATGTAAACCTAAAGATAGCTCAAAAGGTAAATAGTCTGTTAAGAAGAAAGGGTTATAACACTGTGATGACTAGAGAGAATGACCGATTTATTCCATTGACTGGTCGGGCAGAGATAGCCAATACTTTGAATGCAGATATATTTGTAAGTATTCATGCCAATTCCCACCCTAGGATTTCAGTTAATGGAACTGAAACCTATGCCCATTGGGATGCAAGTAAAGAGAATTGGGCTCTAGCTTGGTATGTACAAAGTGAGATGATTAAAAGAATTGGATTAAGTGATAAAGGTTTGAAGGCTGCCAACTTCTCTGTATTAAGAAATACTGAAATGCCAGCTATTTTAGTGGAGTCAGGTTTTTTATCAAACCCTACTGAAGAACGATTATTAAAATCTGATAGCTTTCAGCAGAAAGTTGCTGAAGGGATTGTGGCAGGAATTTCAAGATATTATCAAGAAAAAAAGGCTAATTGAAAAAGGAATTTGTAAAATTAGTAAGAATACTAATGATAAACTGATAAATAATTATAGATAGTCTAAGTTTAGGAGGCAATCAATATGCCAAAACGCATATTAGTACTAGTATTAATGGTTTTACTAATAACATCTATATCTAGTAGAGCAGAAGCAGATGATGATATTAGGCTAATGATTAATGGTGATTTAATCACTGACCAATTGGATTACAGGATAGTAGATAATAGTATATTAATTCCTCTAGATATACTAACAGATAACCTATCTATCAAAATGAAGTGGTTTACATCTATCAATACTATTCAATTAGATAAAGAAGGTAGAGTTATTAAATTTAGAGTTGGTGATAAGCACTTACAAGTTGATAATAAAATCATTAAAATGGATACAAAAGTAATTTCAATTAATGAGAGAGTTATGGTTCCATTAAAGGATTTAGGTAGTGCTTTAGGGCTGACAATTAAATCTTATCCCAAGCAGAGAATCGTTAAAATTTCCGAGGTTAAAGGAGAGATAAAAGATATAGATTATCCTAAGACTGAAGATTATGAAGGCCTAGAGTTTTTAATAACTGAAGAAGTAGACTATGATGTTCAACTCTTCTCAAATCCAACTAGAATGGTTTTGGATATTAAAGGGGCTACAATTACTTCAAATTTAGACAAGCCTAAAGTAGATAGTAATTTGATTAAAGACTATCATATCTCTCAGTTAAATAATAATACTAAAGTAATAATAGATTTATATGATAATATAAATTATAATATTGAAAAGAGAAAAGATGGAGATGAATACAAGTATTTAGTAAAGCTTAGCCCAATAATTGATTCTGTCAAATATAATGGCTCAAAAATTATTATTGGGGCTACAAGGCCATTACATGCTACTAGGGTCAATTATTTGTCCAATCCTAATCGGGTAGTTATTGATATTAAAAATGCTGCTTTAGAGAAGGCAACAGAATTGAAGATTGGAGATAAGTCTATTAATAAAGTGAGACTGAGTCAATTTCAGACAGAACCATATAATATAGTTAGAGCTGTCTTGGATTTAGAGGGTGAAACTAGAGTGAAATTAGAGAATAATGAAGGAAATTTAGAAATTCTACCTCTAAGCACCCAGTTATTGGGAATAGATTATAGCTCTGAAGAAGATCTTTTATTTAAATTAAGTAATCAAGTAAAACCGGAGGTATTTCCGTTGACTAAAGGTGATAGATTGGTCTTTGATTTTCCTTTCACAGTCAACAATATTAAAGAACATTCTTTGAAGGTAGATAATAAACTGATTGAAGAGATTAGAGTATCTCAGTTTAACAAAGAGAAATCAAGAGTAGTGGTTGACTTGACTAAATTAGTACCATATGAGATGAAGTGGAAGGGAAATAATCTTCAAGTTAAATTGGTTAATAATTTGACTGGAGTAACTTTAGAAGAGAAAAAGTTAAAGCAAACTCTAAAATTATCTCTTTTAAAGGCACGGAATTATAAAGTATATAAGCTAGTCAACCCTAACCGGTTGGTAATAGATATCTTTGATACTATAGTTGACCTTAACCAAATTGAACTTCCTAAGGCTAATGGAATAATTAAGAATATTAGAGTTAGTCAATATTCTAGAGATCCTAAGCAGGTAAGGGTTGCTTTAGAGTTAGCTAAGAATTTAGATTTTGAAATCAAGTCTGAAGATACGACTGATAATATAGAAATAGATATAGTCGAAGAGCGTTTTAGAAGCTATTTGAAGGATAAGTTGATAGTAGTAGATGCAGGACATGGAGGGCGTGACCCTGGAGCTATAGGCTATTCTGGTTCTAGAGAGAAGGATTTGGTTTTGGATATAGCTATGAAATTAGAGAATCTATTGGAAAATGGTGGGGCTAAGGTAATTATGACTAGAAGAACTGATGAATATATTGAGTTGACAGATCGTTCCAAGATAGCCAATGATAATAATGCTGATATCTTTGTTAGTATTCACCTTAACTCCCATGTAGATAGTGAGCATAATGGTACTGAAACTTATATAAGGCCTAATTATGATCAAACTAATTTATTATTAGCCAATTTAACTCAGAGGGCTTTAATTAAGGGGTTAGGTACTTGTAATCGTGGAGTTAAATCTAACAATCTAAAGGTGCTAGATACTACAAATATGCCTGCTATTTTAAATGAAATAGCTTTTTTAAGTAATAAGGATGAAGAGTCATTATTAATGAATGAAGAGTTTAGAGAGAAGGCAGCTATAGCTCTATACAAAGGTATCAATAATTACTTTAGGCTATTAGCAGAGGAGGGGTCTTGATGTTAAAAGAGAAGAATCTCAACTTATATATTGTTGTAGGACTTTGTATCTTAGTAGTTTTCTTATTATCTAATTTTTTTACAACTAAAGAGGTCAAATTATATTTTAGTGATGAACAAGCTCAATACTTGACAGCTGAAATAAGAGAAGTAAAAACTAATGATTTATATGAGAATATAGTTAAAGAACTGATTGAGGGACCAAAAAATGAAGGCTTAGAGGTGACTATTCCTGCTCAGACGAAATTATTGGGAATAGAGGTGAAGGATAGGACAGCTATAGTCGACTTTAGTAAGGAGATACAAACCAAGCATTGGGGTGGTAGTACAGGAGAGACAATTACTGTTTATTCTATTGTCAATACATTAACTGCTCTTGATGGTATAGATAGGGTGCAGATATTGGTTGAAGGTACCAAGGTACAGACTTTGGTAGGTCATTTAGAGTTAGAAGAACCATTGACTTTTAATAGTAATTTAATAAATTAGGATTTAGTCAGGCGAGACTGTGGTCTCGCCTTTGCTTTGCAAGGATATATGTCTATGCAATTAATATATTATATCAGTTGAATTTCAATAGGGTTATTGACGTTTAATGGGAACATTGGGACACTTTCGTATTAGTGTGAGTTATGAGTGTGAGTGTGTGTGAAGTGCCTTTCTATTGGGGGTTACTCATACTCACACTGATATTTAAAAGTGTCGCACTATCTTTATATTGTATCAGTTTATCTATTGGCAGAGGAGATGATGTTAATAATTCCTTATTTAACATATAATAATAAATAATATCATTGGTTATAGTCATTAAAATTATGTTATAATTAACTTTATGAACAGAATATTATATCAATTAAATAAAATAGTACATAATATTCTTTAATTGAATATTATAATAATAAAATTAAGAGTTGAATAGGATGGTGACAATGGGTAAAAAGAATCCGATAGCTCTCTTTGATTCGGGAGTAGGAGGGCTGACAATTGCTAAAGAGGTAATAGCTGAATTTCCTAAGGAACAGATTATCTATTTTGGAGATACAGCTCATCTCCCTTATGGTATAAGAGCACAGAGTCAGGTCAGGGATTTTGTGCTTGAGATTATAGATTACTTTGTTAAGATGGATGCTAAAATGGTGATAATCGCTTGTAATACTGCTACAGCAGCGGGTTTAAAAGATGCTAAAAGGAGATTTGACATACCGATTATAGGTCCAATCGAACCAGGAGTAGAAGAGGCAGTATTAGCTACAAATAATAATAAGATAGGAGTAATAGCCACTGAAGGAACGATTGAAAGTGGAGCTTATCAGAAAGGGTTGCAGAATGCATCTTCTAGAGTGGAAGTCTTCTCCCAACCGTGCCCTGAGTTTATTCCTTTAGTAGAAAGGGGAGAACTTTATAGTAGTAGAGCTAAGGAAGTTGCTGAAGCTTATCTTAGGCCATTAAAGGAAGAAGGAATAGATACCTTATTATTAGGGTGTACCCATTTTCCTTATTTAGAAGGAATTATTAGAGAAGTCATTGGAACAGAAGTGAAATTGATTTATCCTGGCCGTGGGATTGCTTTAAAGGTGCGAGAAATTCTAAATAAACAAGATTTATTAAATGAAGGTAATAGTATAGAATCTAATCAATTTTATGTCAGTGATTTAGATAAATTATCTAGGGATTTTGTAAAATTAGGTAAAGAATTTTTGAAATTTAAAGAATTGGAATTTAAAAAGCTTAATTTATGGAAATAATAAAAAATATTGGTTCAACAACAAACTTTGTGATTAACAATAGTTATAGCTCAAAATATAATCTTAGGAATCAGGAGTCAGGGACCAGTTATCAGTAAAACAGACTGATTCCATATTCCCGATTCCTGATACGAAAGTGTACCATTATCTCTATATAGCGTTATGGCTAAATTTTATTCTAGATTTACGAACCTATATTTTATTATTAGTTATCAAGCTAATTTTTCACAAAAGTCATGGAATAGCCGAAATATTAAGTTAATCTCCTAGGTCTCAATTGATTTTTAATTGGGGCTTTTTATTATTTTTGTTTAGCTTAGTTGACTAGATTGGTATTAATATAATGAAATTAGCTATAAAATCAAGAAGAATTATAAGTTATTATAATAATTATTGAACTTTTATAATAAACTTGACATCTAATGTAAAAAAATATATAATTGAATAGGGCATATATATGCCTCTTGTTTAATCATTATATTGGATATTTTGTGTATTCTTTTGCAAATGTTTAGTATTGAATATGTAATTTTTACATTTAATAATTACTTACATAAGTGATTATGAGAGGGGAGAAATGAAGAAATGTTTTTAACTAAGAATAAGGTAATGTTTTTAAGTATGTTGTTAGTGTTGGGTCTGTTTGTTGTTGGGTGTGGGTCAAATCAAGGTGCAAAATCTGAAACTAAGTTCTTATCTATTGCAACTGGAGGTACTTCAGGTACTTACTATCCTATAGGTGGGGCTATTGCTAAGATAATTAATGAGGACGTAGATAATGCCAATGCATCGGCTCAGTCTACTGGTGCATCTGTAACTAATACAAGATTGATTGCTAAAAAAGAAGTAGAGTTAGCTATTTTACAAAATGATATTGCTAGCTATGCAGTTAATGGAAAGAACCAATTTGCAGATAATCCTGTGAAAAATATGAAGGGGATTGCCACTTTATATCCAGAGGTTATCCAAATTGTAGTTAGAGAGGATGCTGGAATTAAGAGTATTCAAGATTTAAAAGGTAAGAAAGTAGCAGTAGGTGCTCCAGGTAGTGGAGTAGAAGCAAATGCTAAACAGATCTTGAACTTCTTTGGATTGACTTATGATGATGTTGAAGAAGATTATCTATCCTTTGGTGAAGCAGCAAGTAGATTAAAGGATAGACAAATAGATGCAGCTTTCTTAACTGCTGGTGTACCAACAGCAGCGGTAATGGATGTAGCTGCTACTCAAGATATAAACTTATTAAGCTTTAGTAAAGATGAAATTAGCAAATTAAATGCAGAATATCCATTTTTAACTGGAGTTAAAGTCCCAGCAGGAACATATAACGGATTAGATAATGATGTTACCACTATTGCGTTGAAAGCTACTTTAGTGGTAGAAGCGAGTTTATCTGAAGATTTAGTATATAATATTACTAAGGCTATCTTTGAAAATAGAGATGAGTTAATTGAAGCTCATGATAGAGCTAAAGATATTAAAGTAGAGAATGCACAAGAAGGAATGACTGTAGAGCTTCATCCAGGGGCTGCTAAGTATTTTGATGAAGTAAAATAATTATAATTTCTTAGTGATAATCAATGACTAATATTTAATAGTCAAAAGAGAATTATTGAGAGGGGGATTCCGGACATTAGCATCTAATGTCCGGTTATCATTTTATGAATAGATTTTATAGAAGATTAATATTTCTATTAATAATAATTGGATTATTTACTCTGTCTTTTCTTCAAACATCGGTACTTACAGTTAAAGAAGCCAATACTGATAAGATACTTTGGCAAAAAAGAGTTGAAGAAGGAGTAACCTTTGCAATTGAATATATCCATTCGGTAGAGAGAACACCAGTTTGGGATTACTTTGAGCTAAGAGGTGGAGAAATATTCTTGACAGGTACTTTATATGAGTCCTATGGAGCTGGGCTACCTTTTTTAAATAAGAATAATTATATTGTTGCTAATGGTAAGTTTGAAATTAAGGATATTAATCAGAAATTAGATAATATTCCTTTGCGGGTAAGTGACTATGCTAAACATAAGTTTATTTATGGAGATAAAGAATATAAATTATATGAGATTACTCAACCTCAGAACTTAGTAGTGATAAGTGTAAAGAAAAAAAGTAGAATAAGATTATTAGTCGAGGAGGGAAAACGATGGTTGAGAATAAAGAAATAAATGAGAAAGAATTATTAGAAGAGTTTGATACAGTGAGTGACTTTAGAAATTATACTGGTATTATGGCTATCTTTATTACAGTATTAGCTGTAGGGATGTCATTGTTTCACCTATATACAGCAGGATTTGGAGTGTTATTGGCTCTAAAACAGAGAGCAGTTCACTTAGGATTTGTATTTACCCTGATTTTCTTACTATATCCCTTTAAAAAGAGGGTTAAAGAAAATAAAATTTTGGTGGTGATAGACTATATTTTAGCAGGATTAAGTGTAGTTATTGCAGCTTATATATTTATTAATTATAAGGATTTAGTTGCTAGAGCTGGTATCTATACTACCTTAGACCAAGTTATAGCGGTTATAGCTATCCTGTTGGTATTAGAAGGTACTCGGAGAGTTATTGGTTGGGAGTTACCATTGATTTCATTAGTATTTTTATTATATGCTTATTTTGGACCAGAGATGCCAGGGATTTTAGCTCATAGAGGATATTCCTTATCACGAATTGCTAGTCACATGTACTTTACCACAGAGGGGATATTTGGTATTCCGTTAGGGGTATCAGCAACTTATATCTTCTTATTTTTATTGTTAGGGGCTTTTGCTAAACGGACTGGATTGGGTGATTTATTCATCGATTTAGCAATGGCTTTAACAGGTAGAACTACTGGTGGACCAGCAAAGGCAGCGGTAGTCTCTAGTGGTTTTATGGGTTCTATCTCAGGAAGCTCAGTAGCAAATACAGTAACCACTGGTTCTTTTACTATTCCACTGATGAAGAGTGTAGGTTATACACCACGCTTTGCAGCAGCAGTAGAGGCAGCAGCTTCTACTGGAGGGCAGATTATGCCACCGATTATGGGAGCGGCAGCCTTTATTATGGCTGAATTTATTGGAGTACCTTATGCAAGTATAGCTAAAGCAGCTATCTTACCAGCTATCTTGTATTATTTAGCTGTTGGCTTAATGGTACACTTTGAAGCTAAGAAGCTAGGTTTGAGTGGAATGGATGAAGGAAGAATTCCTAAGTTGATGGATGTTTTGAAGAATAGAGGACATATGGTGCTTCCTTTAGCAGCTATCTTCTATTATTTATTTAGAGGATATACACCACTTAAGGCTGCTTTTGTAGGGATTATCCTATCTTTTGTGCTAAGTTTTATCAAGAAGGATACAAGGATGAGTTTAAAAGATGTCATAGAGACTTTAGAAGAAGGTGCTAAAAGTGCAGTAGGTGTTGCTGCAGCTTGTGCTTGTGTTGGATTTATCGTTGGGGTGACAACTTTAACAGGATTAGGATTGAAGTTTACTACTATTACTGTTGCTTTAGCCAATGGTAACTTATTTTTAGCATTATTCTTTACTATGGTAGCATGTACTATTTTAGGTACAGGCTTACCCACTACAGCAACTTATATTGTATTGGCTACAATGGCTGCACCTGCTTTGGTGAAGCTAGGGGTACCAATTTTAGCAGCTCACTTATTTGTATTATACTTTGGAGTAGTAGCAGATTTGACTCCTCCGGCAGCCTTAGCAGCTTATGCAGGAGCAGGAATTGCAGGAGCTAATCCATTGAAGACTGGATTGACAGCAGTTAAACTTGCTATTGCTGGTTTTGTGGTTCCTTTTATCTTTGCTTATTCTCCATCGTTATTGTTATTACATTCTAGTGTAGGAGAACTGATTATTATAACTCTTAGTTCTTTCATAGGAGTTTATGCATTAGCCGGTGGAGTCTTGGGGTATTTAAAGAGAAAGACAAATATCTTAGAAGAGGTCTTGCTAATTATAAGTGCGATTACATTGCTATTACCAGGTTGGAAGACTGACTTGATTGGATTGGTACTTTTAGGTGTAGTTCTCTTCTTACAAAGCAGAGAGCTTGGGTTTATAGTTAAAGAAAGAGCTTAATTAGATAAGAGGGTGGTCACAGGATAGTGGCTTCTCTTTTTTTATTATGTAGCATTATGTGGATATATTACGACACTTTTAAAATTAGCGAATAATTAATAAAGTATAAATAATAATTAAGTTCAAAAGCTCACACCTCACCCCCCTACCCCCCTCTCCTTAACTAATGAGAGGGGGAATACGAACTTATTTTTCTTTTTTATTCCCTCTCCTAAGAATAGGAGAGGGTTAGGGTGAGGTGTGAAAAGTGTCCCATTATCTCTATATTATATTAATTTCAAAGTTATAATAAAGTCAAAGAATGATAAATATAAGATTAATTTGAATATAGTATGATGATATTGTAAAATTATAATAATCAGATAATATGACAATGTAATAGAAATTAGGTGTTAAAATGATTTTAATGATAGATAATTATGACTCTTTTACTTATAATCTGGTACAGTTTTTGGGTCAATTAAAGGAAGAGGTTCTAGTCAAGAGAAATGATGAGATTAGCCTTGCTGAGATTGAAGAGTTGCAACCAGAGTTAATAATCATCTCACCTGGTCCCTGTACTCCCCAAAAAGCAGGGATCTCTTTAGAGGTAATCGATAGATTTAAGGGCAGGATTCCTATATTGGGAATCTGTTTAGGGCATCAGAGTATTGGACATGCTTTTGGAGCAGAGATTACTGAAGCAAAAGAGCCTGTTCATGGCAAGGTACATCATATCAGGCACAATAGTAAAGGGGTCTTTAAGGATTTAAATAATCCCTTAAGGGTAACTAGGTATCATTCTTTGCTAATAGATAAAAGCACTCTTTCAGAGGAGTTAGAGATAACTGCTGAAAGTGAAGTAGGAGAGATAATGGGGATTAAGCATAAAGAGTACTTGATAGAAGGAGTACAGTTTCATCCTGAGGCAATTCTGACAGAGCAAGGGCATGAACTACTCAATAATTTTATTCTACAAGCTAGGGGAGCGTTAGAGGATGATTAAAGAGTTAGAGAGTGAATTATCAGCTTTTGAACTATATACTATCTTTAAGGATGAAGAGCATAGCTTTATTTTGGATAGTGCTATGGGGGAGAAGAGACTAGGGAGATATTCCTTTATCAGTGCTAACCCGTTTAAAGTAATGAGATTTAAAGATAGCCCTAAAAATCCATTAGAAGAGTTGAGAGAAGAGCTAAATAAATATAAGGTTGAAAACAATAGCGAGCTTCCTTTTATTGGAGGAGCTGTAGGCTATCTATCCTATGATCTGGTTCATCATATAGAGAAGTTACCTAGAAAGGCAATTGATGATATAGGAATACCTGAATTGTATATGGGTTTTTATGATTGGGTGATAGTGGTAGATCATTTGAAGGCAGAGACTTATCTGGCAACTCCAGAGTTAAATATAGCTAAAGAGGCTGAGAAAATTGAGGAGATTACAGAGATAATTAGAGATAATGAGAGAGAATACAATTATACTATAGCTTCAGAGGTAGGGGAATATCAGTCTATCAGTTTAAAATCCAACTTCACAAAGGATGATTATTTAGAGACGATTGAGCAGGTAAGAAGATATATCAAGTCTGGTGATATCTATCAAGCTAATTTAACCCAACGCTTTACAGGGGAAGTTTCTGTTTCAAGTTATGAGTTATATCGGGATTTAAGAAGAAATAGCCCTGCTCCCTTTGGAGCATTTTTAAATTTTGGTGATGTTGATATCCTTTCCAATTCTCCAGAGCGGTTTATTCAGGTTAGAGATAGGATTGTAGAGACCAGACCTATTAAGGGGACTAGACCAAGGGGAAAGACTATTCAAGAGGATGAGGCATTAAAATCAGAGTTATTAAATAGTAAGAAGGATAGAGCAGAGTTGTTGATGATAGTGGATTTAGAGCGGAATGATTTGGGTAAGGTTTCTAGGACAGGGACAGTCAAGGTTCCTGAGTTATTTGAGCTAGAGGAGTACACTAATGTCCATCATTTGGTAGCAACAGTCCAAGGAGAGTTGAGAGAGGATAAGGATTTGGTTGACTTGATTGAAGCTACTTTCCCTGGAGGGTCGATTACTGGGGCACCAAAGATAAGAGCCATGGAGATAATCGATGAATTGGAGCCTACACAGAGGAGTGTCTATACTGGGGCTATAGGTTATCTTGGCTTTGATGGTTCTTTGGATTTGAATATAGCTATTAGAACAATTATTAAGAAGAAGAATCAGATTTACTTCCAAGTTGGTGGTGGGATAACTTGGGATTCAAATCCTAAAGAAGAGTATCAAGAGACTTTAGATAAAGCAGAATCTATTATAAGAACAGTTAGGGGATATTATGAAGAATAATATAGCTTTTGATAGTGAATTAGCTAAGTTTGGGGTAGGATTATTTGAGACGATAAAAATTTACAATAGTCACCCTATCTTCTTAAAAGAGCATCTGGAGAGATTGTATAGTTCGATTGAAGAGCTTAAAGTACCCTTTGAAATGAGTAAGGAAGAACTGATCTATGAGATACTAGACTATAGTGGAGGAGTAAAGTATCAAGCCTTACGGGTAACTATCTGTGCAGAGGGGTATAATTTCTCTTTAAGAGATATCGACTACTCTGCTACTGATTATGAAGAGGGTTATAGAGTTAAGGTAGCTTCCTTTAAACGAGGGAGTAGCCCTTTATATCGCCATAAGACAGCTAATTATTGGGAGAATATCTGTGCTAGGCGGGAAGCTTTAGGTAGTGGCTATAATGAAGCTCTCTTATTAAACACAGATGACAAGATACTTGAAGGAAGTATTACTAATATCTTTTTTATCAAAGATGAAGTATTATATACACCTGCACAAGAATTAGGATTGCTTCCTGGGATAATCAGGTCTAAGGTTATTGAGATTGCTAAGAAGCTGGATATTGAAGTTAAGCAGGAGAAGATTAATATAAATGAGATTGCTGATTTTGATTTTGCTTTCTTAACTAATAGTTTAATGGATTTAATGAAGGTTAGAAGCATTGAAGAGATAGAGTATGACAAGCAGAATAGATTGTTTGATAGCTTAGTCAGTGAATTTAATCATCAAGCATATGGGATAGAGGAGATGGAGTAGATGGATAAGAAGAAGATAGAAAGAGCGGTGCGAGATATATTAGAGGCTATCGGTGAAGACCCCACTAGAGATGGGTTGCGGAGAACTCCTAAGCGAGTGGCTGAGATGTATGAAGACATTTTATCAGGTACCAATCAGCAGCCAGAAGAGCATCTAGAGTTCTTTTCTGAGGATGAAGAGTATCAGGACATGATAATGGTCAAGGATATCAGCTTTTATTCTATCTGCGAACACCATTTAATCCCCTTTTTTGGGAAGGTACATATAGCTTATATTCCTAAGGAAGGCAGAATAACTGGGTTCTCTCGTTTAGCTAGGTTGGTAGAGACGGTAGCTAGGAGGCTACAATTACAAGAGCGGATGAACAAGATGATAGCTGATGCTATCGTTAACGTCTTAGAACCGCTTGGAGTTTTAGTGATAGTAGAGGCAGAGCAGATGTGTATGACGATGAGAGGGATTAGAAAGACTGAAAGTAGAACGATAACCTCGGCAGCAAGGGGTATCTTTAAAGAGGATAGTGCTGCTAGAGCTGAGCTAATGAATTTGATAAAGGGTGGTAATTAGTGATTAGTAACTTAACTAGTAATTAAGACCCTAACTTGTTACTCATTACCTGTCACTCCACTTAAGAAAGGGGTTGCTAAGATGTTTGAATTTGGGAAGAGAACTTATATTATGGGAATTTTAAATGTTACACCTGATAGCTTTTCTGATGGAGGAGACTATTTTAATATTGAGGATGCTGTTTCTCGTGCCCAAGAGATGGTTGAGCAAGGAGCAGATATTATCGATATTGGAGCTGAATCCACTAGACCAGGGGCAGAGAAGGTATCAGCAGAAGAGGAGATAAGAAGATTAGAACCGGTAATTAAAGCTATTAAAGATAAAGTAGATGTCCCAATCTCTATTGATACCTATAAGCCAGAGGTAGCCAAGGCAGTTTTGGAGCTGGGTGTAGATATAATCAATGATATCTGGGGCTTACAGTGGGATGGGAAGATGGCTACGGTAGTAGCTGATTATGATGCTCCAGTAATAATCATGTATAATAGCCGTAGTGATGAAGAGCGGACTGATATTATGGAAGCAATGATTGACTTTTTAAATAAGAGTATTAAGCTAGCCAAGGAGGCTGGCATAAAAGATTGCAATATAATCCTAGACCCAGGGGTTGGTTTTGGGACTACTCAAGAAGAAAATTTAGAGATTATGAGGAATCTAGTAAAATTAAAGGAATTAGGCTATCCAGTTTTACTTGGTGCTTCTAGAAAGAGAATGATAGGTCGTATCTTGGACTTGCCACCAAAAGAGAGGGTAGCAGGTACAGTGGCTACCACTGTAATGGCGATTATGCAAGGGGTAGATATAGTTAGAGTCCATGATGTGAAAGAGAATTTAAGGGCAGCAAAGGTAACAGATGCGATAGTGAGATAGCAGTTAACAGTGTATAGTTGATAGTGTATAGTTAAAAAAATAAAGTTAGATTTAGTGGAGAGCAAAGGATAGTCTGAGTTTGAGTTTAAGTCAACTATTGAAGATAATTGTTTTTAGAACGTACTTAGACTCAAATTTAAACTTAGGCTTAATTGAGGGAGTGAGATGATGGATAAGATTATTCTAAATGATTTATCTTTTTATGGCTATCATGGGGCGTTGGTAGAGGAGAATAGATTGGGGCAGAAGTTCTTTATAGATTTGGAGTTATATTTAGATTTAGAATCTGCTGGTAAGAGTGATGATCTGAATCAATCGGTCAGTTATGCTCTTGTTTATGAAGTAGTTAAAGGGATATGTGAAGAGGAGCGATATCAACTGATCGAGGCTCTAGCTGAGAAGATAGCCGATAGGATTTTGAAGGAATTTACTAAAATTGAAGAGATAATGGTGAGAGTCAAGAAGCCAGAAGCTCCAATTCCAGGAATCTTTGACCATGTAGGAGTTGAAATTTTCAGAGGAAGAGATTAATAAGTTATAGATGAGTGAATTTAAAGTGGAAGTTAATGGGTATAGTGCGACACTTTCGTGTTAGTGTGAGTTATGAGTGTGAGTGTGTGTGAAGTGCCTTTCTATTGAGGTTTACTCACACTCACACACCCACTAACACTGATATTTAAAACTGTCGCACTATCATTATATAACAAGATTTTTAAATTTAACTTTAAAGTTAGATAACTATATTTAAACTGCATTATAGAAATTAAAAGGGGAGTTTGAGATGGAAATTGTATATTTAGGCTTAGGTACTAATCTAGGTGATAGAGAAGAGAATTTAAAGCAGGCAATCGATTTGATTAAAGATTTTTCTAAAACTAATTTG
This sequence comes from Orenia sp., assembly GCF_055140805.1. Classification (NCBI taxonomy): domain Bacteria; kingdom Bacillati; phylum Bacillota; class Clostridia; order Halanaerobiales; family Halobacteroidaceae; genus Orenia; species Orenia sp. The sequence goes on along the minus strand of NZ_JBSQYM010000007.1, from coordinate 10,689 downwards.
CTAGAGATATCGAAGGTTTATGAAACTGAGCCTTGGGGGTATAATAAACAAGATAGCTTCTTAAATTTATGTTTAAAGCTAGAAACTGGATTATCTCCTCAAGAATTATTAGAGAATTGTCAGTTGGTTGAAGCTAAGCTTAAACGTAAAAGGCTAGTAAAGTGGGGACCAAGGACGATAGATGTCGATATTTTATTATATGGTGATTTAGATATGCAGACCGATGATTTGATTATTCCCCATCCTCGAATTGTAGAAAGGGCTTTTGTACTAATTCCTCTGGCTGATTTAGATGAGGATTTAATTATTGGAGGAAAGAGTATTAATAATTTGATAGTAGAACAAAGTACAGATGGAGTTGAATTATATAAGGAAGTTTTGTAATTTGAAATTGATGTTTTGATAATTTACTAATAATTAGGTTTTGTTTGGTCATTTATCACTTGTTACTATAATTTAGCAGCTTATAATTGGAGGAGTAATAATGGAGATAACACCTATTGGTAGTAGAGGGGTACTCTTTACCTTCTTTTACTTACAGGATACAGGATTTGGAGTAACTACGAATGTTTATGTGATTAATGCCGAAAATTATGTCTTTGTCTGTGATACTTTCTTAGGCCCAGAGTCAATGAAAGAGGTTAAACGATATATTGAGATGAATTTTAGGAATAAGCCAATTATAGTCTTTAATTCTCATTATGACTGGGATCATATCTGGGGTAATTGTACCTTCGGTAGCAGTCTAATTTTATCCCATGAAACCTGTCGAGATAATATAATTGAGAAGGCAGAGCAAGAATTAAAGTTCTATTCAGAGTATAGAATGGGTGAAGTCAAGATAATCTCTCCAACAAATACTTTTACAGATGAGTTAACCTTTTATAAAGAAGGGGTTAAATTCTTCTATAGCCCTGGTCATACTAGTGGTTCTGCTAGCTGTGTAGATTTGATAGATAGGATATTGTTTGCTGGTGATAATTTAGAGGAACCAATACCTTATTTGCAGGATAAGGACATTAAGAGCTACCAAAGGACTTTAAAGAAATATCTAAGGTTAAAAGTTACTACTGTAATTCCAGGTCATGGAGAAATAAGTGACAAATCTCTGATTAAAGATAATTTAAACTATCTTAGTAGTTTAATTAATAATCAAGCTGAAGAGTATCTAGCTTCTAAGTATAAGAAGACTCATTTAGAGAATTTAAGGTTATTAGGCAAGCTATAATTTATATATTTTAGAGTTGAATATCTGTTTTTAAAAATATTTTTATACGATATACTATTATTAGAGGCAAACTCAGGTTTGTCTTTTTTATTATTAATCATTAGACAATTTTACTCTAGATGGATATAATGTAAATGATTGATATTATCTTTTTGATTTAATTTCAATTTATAAAGTTGAAATTTAAAGATGGGTATATTGCGACAGTTTTTACTTTGGTGGTTAGAGTTTAGATGGTTAGGTAATTGGCTTTTTCTAACCTCTAACCACCTGTCTTCTAAAGGTTGCTTTTTTATATAAAGCATAAGTTGACATATCTATAGCAATCTCTATACTTTATTTTTATTAGAGGAGGTGTAAGAGTGGGAATACTATTAAAATTCACATTGAAGAATATCAGAGAGAAGAAGTTTAGAACCTTTCTGATTCTCTTTTCAATCGCACTATCTTCAGCATTATTCTTTGCTTCTTTGGCTATTTCTAGTACAGTAGAGAAGATGCAGATAGAACGTTTAAAGAAGTATTTTGGTACAGCAGAGATTATGATCTATGCTAACCATAGATCACCTTCAGATTTCTTCTATACTTACCAAGCAGAGCAATTGAAAGATAAATTTGAATACGTTGTAGGTACTATGGATATGAGTTCCTCATATAATTACTCTGAACATCAGAAGGTCAATATTGATTTGCAGGGCTATGAATTAGGGGATTTACAGAAGATGAATCCGATTATTATAGAAGAGCAGGCTGAGTTAGAGCCTTTTGTAGGGAATAAGTTGATTATTGGCAGGTCTGATGCCACTAAGTATGGTCTAGCCTTAGGTGATAAAATAGATTTAGAGGTAGATGATTACAAATATCGTTTTATAGTATCGGCGATTGCAGTCTCTCAAGGACTATTTAGACCAGGAAGTCAGAATATTAGAGCTGTTGTTCCTAGAAAGAAGTTGGCTAAACTCTATGATGCTAGAGGTAGAGTTTCGCAAATCTATCTAAAAACTAGAGAAGGTATTGGTGTAGATGAGGCAATCAAGAGCCTCTCTGAGAAGTATCATAGATATACTGTTAGAAAGACTGTAACTAGAGCTCAAATCAAGGAGTACAGCAAGAGTACTACAGCTCCGTTTATGATGATGTTACCCTTAGTTATCTTCATCAGTATCTTTATTATTTATACTTCTTTTAAGGTAATTACTATGGAGAGGTTGCCGATGATAGGAACCTTTAGGAGTATAGGTGCTACCAAAAAGATGACCAATCTGTTATTATTGCTAGAGAGCTTTATGTATGGGGTTATTGGAGGGATACTTGGTTGTGGAATAGGCTTTATAATACTTTATGGTATGACCAATGTTTTGGCTAAGAACCCGTGGTCATCAACTAAGTTAAATGCTGAGATGGCCTTTACTTCAACCCAGTTGCTATCAGCTTTTTTAACGGCAGTAATTATATCTGTAATCAGTTCTTTGATTCCAATTATTAAGGTCTCTAAGATTCCAGTGAAGGATATAGTTCTTAATAATATCGATAATAAGTCTAAGAAGAGAAGCTGGAAGCCGATTGTGGGAGTAGGCTTAGTAATAATTTCATTAATAATTCCTCGTTTTATAACTGGCAAACAGGCTATGTTGATAGATATTAGTTGTATGTTACTTGTAGGGGTGGGGATTATTATCTCTATTCCAAGGATTACTAATCTATTTGTAATGGTTTTTGAACGAATATATACTTATATTTTTGGTAACGAAGGTATTCTAGCAGCCAAAAATCTCCGTGACAATAAGAATATTATGAATAATATCTCGTTATTGACCATTGGGATTGCTAGTCTATTGATGATCAATACTTTAAGTCAGAGTGTTGCCCTAGAGGTAAGTAGTGTATATGGTGATGCCCAATTTGATATCTTTATGTGGCACCCGAGAGGAGATCGGCAATTAGAGCAGAGGTTAAGAGTTGTTGATGGTGTAGAAGCAACTTATGGAAGTTATAAGAAATGGAATGTTCCACTTATTGGAAGAGACTATAGAATCAAAACAATTTATGGGGTAGATTTTAAAGAGTACTTTGATTATTGGGACTTTGATGTTAGTGGTGATAAAGAAGAGATAATCAAGGCAATGGAAAAAGGAAGAAAAATTTTAGTTACTAATATACTTAAGGAGAAGTTAGGGATTAAAGTAGGAGAATTTCTTACTTTAAAGACCAAACGGGGTAGGAAGAGATATCAAGTTGTTGGCTTCATTGATACTGCAATGCGCGATGGTGATGTAGCATTGGTTCCCCAAAATTATCTAAAGGTGGATATGGGCTTACAATATTATGGAGATATCTATTTAAAGACTTCTAAAGACCCAGAGAAGGTTAAGCAAGCAATTAAAGATAAATTTGCTCGAGATTATATCTGGATTGATACTGTAAAAAGTATTAAAACTAGAAATATGGAATCAAATAATCAGCTCTTTATTATTCTTAAAGGGTTTTCTTTAATAGCAATGATTATAGGAGTATTTGGAGTCTTTAATAATTTTATTGTTAGTTTTATCAGTAGAAAGAGAAGTTTAGCAGTACTTCGTTCTATAGGAATGAGTAAAGAGCAGATCATTAAGATGATATTGATAGAGACGATGACTAGTGGTTTGATCGGTGGCTTAGTTGGAATCTTTGGTGGGTGGATGTTTATAGAGATAGTAAAGTTTGTTCTTAAAGCTAATAACACTAGTCTAAAGATGCACTATTCTCCTACTATGTTTATTACAGCAGTAATCTTAGGGGTGGTTATATCGGTAGTAGCTTCTATTAGTCCTGCTCTAAGATCTTCAAAATTAAATATTATTGAAGCTATTAAATACGAGTGATGAGTGACGAGTAATGAGTTATAAGTTTTTTATACTCACACTGACACACCCACTCCTACTCCTACTAAACACTAAATAATGAAAGGAGGACTATATTCATGATTGAAACTACTAACTTATATAAGAATTTCAAACTGGGAGAGTTAGAGGTAGAGGTATTAAAGAATATTAACTTGATTATTGAAGAAGGAGAGTTTGTCTCTATTATGGGACCCTCAGGTTCAGGGAAGAGTACTCTTCTGTATTTATTAGGTGGATTGGATAAACCTAGTTCTGGGAGTATCAAGGTTAATGGTAAAGAGTTAGCAGTGATGAAGGATAAAGAGGAGAGTATCATGAGAAGAAGGGAGCTAGGTTTTGTATTTCAATTTTATAACTTAATTCCTAACCTCAATGTAGAAGAGAATATTCTCTTGCCTATCTTGCTTGATGGCAAGGCGATGAAAGAACATCAAGGTGATTTAGATGAGATATTGGAGATTGTAGGTTTAAGTGATCGCAGAGAGCATACCCCAAGAGAGCTTTCAGGGGGGCAACAGCAGAGGGTGGCTATTGCTCGAGCTTTGATTAATAAGCCTGAAGTTATCTTAGCTGATGAACCTATTGGAAACCTTGATAGTAAGACAGGAATGGAGATTATGGAGCTATTTAAAAGGATTAATCAGGAGCAGAACAAGACAATTGTGCAGGTAACTCACTCTGAAAGATCTGCTGAATATGGAACGAGAATTATAAGGTTAAAAGATGGAAGGGTGTGTGAATGATGAAGGTAGTTACTAAGAATATTTTAATTTTAGCAATGATAATGCTATTGACAGTAACTATAGTGGGTTGTGGTGATAAAAAAGCCAAAGAAGTAACGAAACCAGTAACTAAGCCAGCTAAAGAGAATGTCATAGATACAATAGAAGCCTTTGGTAAAGTAAAAATCAAGGAAGAAAGGACTATTGGGTTAGATTTCTCTGCTAGAGTTGATCACGTGAATGTAGTAGAAGGGCAGAAGGTTAATAAAGGGGATGTACTTCTTACTTTAAGTTTAACGGAAATGATGGAGAAGTTAGAGAATAAGAGGGAAGCACTGGAGCTTGCTAAAAAGGAGCTAGAATCTATCAAAGAGCAGTCTGAGATAAATATTAGAGACTTGCAAGCTCAATTAAAGACTCAAGAGTCTTTATATCAACAGGACAAAGAGAAGCTGACTAGAAAAAGAAATGAGCTGAGGAACGAAAGTAGCGCAGATATCCAGAAGTTATTGAGTGAAATTAAATTTGCTAAAAAATTATATCAGCAGGTAAAGAAAGAATTAGCCGATAAAGAGCATTTATTAGCAGTAGGTGCTATCCCTCAATATGAGTTTGACCAATTTGAGAAGAAGTATGATCAAGAGGATGAAAATCTAGTTAATTTAGAGATTTCATTGAAGAAATTAAAAGAGGATAAGAGAGATGAGATTGAAAATTTGCAGAAAGAACTTGAACTAAAGGAGAATAAGATAGTTTCTTTGAAGTTATCTTTGAAAGAGAATCGTTCTATGTTGGAGAAGGACTCTTTGGCTAAGAAGATTGAGATTAAGAATTTAGAGAGTGATATTAAGGTTTTAGAGGATAAATTATTTGCGAAGAGTTATTTAGCAGGAGAGAAGGTAGTAGTAGATATAGACCATGGGGTTGTTCATAACCTTGAGGTAGTAGATGGTGATATAATCGGTAGTGATTATAAGGATAAGCTATTGGATATTATGGATTTATCTACAGTGATGGTAGAAGCAGAGGTTCCAGAAGAGTTCATTAAAGATATCAAGGTAGGGGCTGAAGCTACTATTGTACCTTTAGCAGACTCTAAGAGGAAGTATCACGGCAAGGTGATGAGAGTATCAAATATGGCTATCAAGGATGGGGGAGAGACTATAGTACTTATTGAAGTTTCTATAGATGATTATGATGACTTTTTATTGCCAAACTTCAATGTGGATGTAGAGATAGTTAAATAGAGAGTTTAGAATTTATAGTGGATATTTAAGTAATTTAGCTCAATATACTGGTAATTGAATGTAGTATTAGGAAGGGGGAAGCCATATCAGATGTTTTAGCTGAGATGGCGAAGAATTGTGAAGAAGATATTTCTGTTAATAATAGTAATCCTCTTGATGTCCAGTTCAGTATTTGCTAATGATTCTTTAGGGGTTTTAACTTTAGAGCATGCCATAGACTTGGCTTTAGATAAGGACACAGAGTTAGAGGCTCTTCAAAAGTTATATCAAGAGAAGAGAGTAGATTTAGAGTTATATCAGAAGCATTTTGGCAAAGAAGTGGAGATTAATGTAGCAAGTGATTATAGTCTCTGGGAGGAAGATGGTGATAAGTGGGATGGCTTAGAAGGAGGAAGTAATGATTTAACTAAGCTTTCTTTGACTAAGAACTTTTCAGCTGATGATAACTTGACTCTAAGACAAAAATTATTGGAGAAGGATAGTGATGATAATTTTGAGTTAGAGGGGAGTGGAGGTAGCTTAACTTATAACCATTATCTATTAAAGGATTATGACCTTGAAGATGATTATAAGCAGGGGCTGATGGAAAAGAGACTGGCACTTTTAGAAGCAGAGGAGAAGGTCAAGGAGTCAAGAGATGAGTTAAAGAAAGAGGTTATCGATAAATATTATAAAGTAATTGAGTTGGGAGAAGAGATTAAGGTTAAAGAAGAGTCTTTAAAGAAGAGTCAAGCTACATTGAAGATTGTTAAGGCAAGAGTTGAGACAGGTCGAGTTCTTGAACTTGACAAGCAGGAAGCCAAACTTCAAGTAGAAGAGAACGAATTAGATTTGAAGCAACTGAATTCTGAATATAGAGTGGCTTGGAAAGATTTAGCGAGAGAATTGAAGGTGGACTTATCAGAGCAGGTTCGCTTTGCTGATAGTGAATTGATTTTAAAATTTAATACATTAGCAGAAGAAGCTAAGAAGATAGCTTGTAGTAATGAGTTAGAGATAGATATCTTAAGTATAAAGCAGAAGAAGGAAGAAGATTTGATTGATAAGCTAGAGAAGGATAGAGATTTTGATTTGAGAGTACTTGGAGGAGCAGCTTGGGAGAAGGATAATGATGACTATGAGAGTGATTATCGAGTAGCGATGAAGTTAGATTATAACTTTAATAATTATGATAAGAAGCAGCAGAAGCAGGATATTAAGAAGTCTAAAATTGAGTTGACTAGATTGAGCAAGGAATTAGAAGAGATTAGAGAGGATATAAGCTTTGATGTTGATTATGCTTTTGTCAAGTTAGAAGACTATCAAGTTAAGCTGTCTATTTATAAGAAGGCTATAGCCAATTTAGAGGAGAAGTTAAGGATTGCAGATTATAAGTATAAATCTGGTCTGATTTCTATCGATGAATTACTTAGTCAACAGGTTGATTTAGAAGAGGAGAGAATTGATTATATTAATAGCTTAGTTAACTATAATAAGCAGGTCTATCAGATTAAGCTATTAATGGGAGTTGAGTAGAAAGTAATACAAAGATTTATCCAATGGTTTTAATGGATAAACTTGCTGGAAGGAAGAAGGTGTTTAAGCTAGAAATCTATTAATGGAGTTTGATAGAGATAAACACTTTGAAATTAGACTTAATGGGGAGATTGGGACTGTTTTAGGAATCAGCAGTCAGGAACCAGTTATCAGTAAAACAGACTGATTCCAGATTCCCGATTCCTGACACGAAAGTGTCGCAATATCATTATATAGCGTTAAAATTGGATAATCATATATAGAGGTGACTTTGATGAAGAGGTTATTAATGATAATATTTGCTGTAATCCTGCTCTCTGTACCTGCTTTTGCTGACAGTTATGAAGAGTTGGAGGAGTCTGGTCAGATAGTAGAGGTGGATATGAACAATGAACTGCCCCTCTATATTAGGGCAGGAGTTGGATTGAAAGTAGAGAGATTGGAGTTGAATTTAGATCAGATAAATGACCTATTAGCTGCTGCTGATGTGGACTTTCCTGCTTTAGATGAGCCGATGATGCTTTATGGAATTGAGGGGGTAGGAGGAGTCAGAAACGGGAATATTTATGGTGCCTATCTCCTCCATGGCAGAAATCGGAGTAGAGGTACTAATGGTGAAAGGGTTGAGTTATCCTTGACTTATGGTGGTCTTATCTATCAACGGGGTATTTATATGAAGAAGAATACAGATATCTCTATCGGCACAGGGATAGGATATGGACGTAGTAGATTAGAATTGGTCCATCATAATGGTGATTTTTTAAATGGTAGGATTTTAGAGAAGGATTTTCTCTTATTGGAGCCTACTATCAATCTTCATCATCAGTTAACACCAGTTATAGGAATAGATTGTTCCTTAGGATATTTCATGAGTTATGATTTAGATGATGGTTGGGGCTTGAGTGAATATGATTTGGATGAGTTTGAGGGGGGAAGTGTGAGTTTACGGATTAATTTCGGAATGTGAGTTGTTTGAAATATCATTTCAAATTTTAATATGATTTGGTTTTGATTTTGTAGGAGTAATTATATTACTATAGTTAATTATATTTTCTGTGCTTAGGTTTCGCCTAAGGGCGAGTTACGTTTTTTCTTGATAAAAAAGTAACCAAAAAATCAAGAAAACTTTTAAACTCGCTTACAGCTCAAACATAAAAAGTTTTCAGTATATGGCTGTCTAGTAAGGAAAAACGCTATATCTGTTTTTATTAGTTTCTATATAGGTATTTGATTTTAGTTGTTTATAGTGAGACTTGATTAATATTAAATTCCGCTTACTTTTCCTAAGTTAGTATTTGCTATAGTTGTAAATCAAAATATAATATTGAGATTTTATGGTCGATTCTCTATTTGGGAATTGGCTTTTTTCTTTTTGATTATCTATATAATGTAAGAGTTTGTAAGTATGATTGTTATTTAGTGGAAGGTAAAGGTTTAACATGGTATAATATTGGTATATTTTGTTTGATAAGATAAATAACTTGTATATTTATTCGATTTAAAATTTAAAAGTTGATAAATATTATTTAGGGGGCTAAGATAAATGTCAGATTTTATAGTTCCACCGAATCATTTTAAATTTAAAGCTAAAAAATTATTTGGAGAGGTTGAAGGAAGAGTTTTAGATTCTTCGGTAGCACATATTGAAAGTGATGGTGGGGGACCCAAGCCTAGTCATACCCATTCCCATGATCATTTCTTTATTGTAGTGGAAGGCTCTGCTAGCATTGAGATTGAAGGGGAAAAGATAAGAGTAGGAAGTGATGAATCAATTCTAGTACCTGGCCAAAAACTTCATTCTGTCTGGAATGAAGCTAATCAACTATTAAAGATGATTGGAATGACAATTGAGTCTTAATAGATTATAAAAAATAGCTAGGAGGTGGGAAGGTGAAATTAACTGTTCTGATTGATAATAATACTTTAACTGATAGATATTTTATTGGTGAACCTGGAATCTCTTTTTATATTGAAAGTGAAGGGGTCAAGCTCTTATTTGATGCGGGATACTCCGATGTTTTTATTCAAAATGCAACTAAGATGAATTTGGATTTATTGGATGTTGATTATATAGTTTTGTCCCATGGGCACCTTGACCATACCTGGGGATTAGAGCCCCTTGTTCGTAAGTATATAGAGAGTGAGATTGAAGGTGAAGTGATAAAGAGTCCTCAATTAATAGCACACCCCTTGGTCTTTCAGCCTAAATATGTAGACAATACTCCGATAGGGGCTAATCTATCAGAGGAGTTTATTGAAAGTGTATTCTCATTAAAGCTAAGTAAAGAGCCGATTTGGCTGACAGATAAGCTGTTCTTCTTAGGAGAGATTCCACTGGAATTTAAATTTGAAGAAAATAATCCTATAGGGACTAGGAAGTCAGCAGATTTAGAGGTTGATGATTACCTATTAGATGATTCGTCACTGGTATTTATCTCAACAGAGGGTTTAGTTATTATTACTGGATGTTCTCATGCTGGTATCTGTAATATAGTTGAGCAGGCTAAGAAGCTGACTGGAGTTGAGGAAGTAAGTGAGATTATTGGAGGCTTTCATCTGTTAAATCCTAGTTTTGAGCGGTTGGAGAAGACTAAGGAGTACATAGCTAAGTTGAATTTAAGAGGGTTATATCCCTGCCATTGTACTGATTTGCAAAGTAAGATTGAGCTAGCACAGGTAGCAAAAGTTAGAGAAGTAGGCGTGGGATTGGAGTTAGTGTTTGATTAAATTTTATATATTAAATTTAATTAGAAATATAAGGTCAAAAGCTATTTCGGAAAGACTTAACGCCTTTTTCTGATTTGCAAAGATTTTTTTACCTTTTATCTTATCTATTTCTTTTTTAGCATTTAATATAATCCAACAGAAAACAATATATTTCCCAGATTTATCCTTGGGACATTTTGTTTTTTAATTGTTATATATATACGGCGAAAAAGAATCATTAGCCACAGTGTTTTAACCTGTGGCGATATTATGAGTCCTACAGAAGCTATGGGTTAAAACCCATAGCTAATTGAAATGTTAAATCTTTAATGCCATATATATGATTAAACTGCGAAAAAATAAAATAAACACTCCAAATTTTATTTTAT